>CAUTOX010000023.1:0-23433 GCA_963539665.1 uncultured Treponema sp. | reverse complement strand
AACCTTCAACTCTACGGCTCCTTTTCAGCAGTCCGCCCTGCAGTCCGCCGCTTCCGGCAACCAAGTAATCGCGTGGAGGCGCTCTAAAAGGGAGAAGCATCTGCCGGCGGAGGTTTCGAGGGAGGACAAGTAGGGGACGAGCGCGGCTTTGGCGGGAGCGATGGCGGTAAGCTGTTCGTAGCGTTTTCTGCATTCGTCGAAGTCATAAAGCTCGTAGCGGCAGCGGGCGGCGCCGAGCAGGGCGGCGGCATTTGTTGCGTTTGGGCGGAGCGCAGCCTCATACAATGCGAGCGCTTTTTGGTATTCAGCCTGTGCAAAATAAACGTGCGCACGATTGACGGCGGCCGGCGCATACCCACCCTGCTCCGCCTTCTTGAACTGCGCTTCGGCTTTTTCAAAGAGGGCAAAACGGCCGTACAAGATTCCTAATTGATTGTACAGCTCTGGCGAACGCTTTTCGGCGATCTCCGCTTCCAAAGCCTTCACGTCAGCGGCAAGCATTCCATTCACGTAACGCTCAAGGCTCCGGCAGAACGCTTGAGCTACCGCGCCGCTATCCGGCACGTCGCTTTGCGCTTCGGCATCTGGAACATTGACGGGGCTATACTTCTCCCACGCTTCCCGTATCGGAAAAAACGCCGCCTGCCCCTTCCGAGCCGCCGTTTGCCACTCAGACGCTCCCGTATGCCACGCTTTATGAAATCCGTTGCCGGTAAGCGTAACTTCAAGCGGCATCCACACCGAACCATCCCCGCGCACAATTACTGCATCCATATCCGGAATAAACTTCTTCGCCTCGTAGCTTTTCAAGCCCGTATCGAACGCGATGCAAATATGCTCCGGAATGGTCAGGAAGGCCGTGCGGATGTTGAGCGCTTCGAGCGCGGAACAGACGAGTATGGATAGGTCATCGCAATCGCCGCCGCGATAGGCGAGCGTTTGGTAGGGAAACTGCAAAAAATCGACGGCGGAGGAACCGGCATTGTCCGCATACGCGCTGTTCGGATCGACAACGTACCGCATTCCGGCTTGACCGAGCGCTTCAAAAAGTGCGATGGCGTACTGCAAATTGAGCGGAATCTCCGCGCGTAAGTCCGCTCTGACTGCGCTCGCGGCATATTTTGCAAAACGCAGCGCGGCAGGCTCCGTTGCAGAAACAAACACCGCGGCGCGCCGGTCGTCTTCCCACGAAAGCGCATTCCGGCCGTATACGGGGAGCGTGAGCGTCATCGTGCGCCGCCGCTTCTGTCCGAAATACGAATATTCGACCGCCACTTCCGACTGCATATTCGTTTTTTCAGTCAAATTCAAAATGCCTTCATTAAAATAGGCCGTCAAATCCGCCGAAACGCGCTCTCCCGCCTTGATTCGACCAAAGGTTCCGCAGATTTTCGGCTGAATCATGTAGCGGCTCTGGTAAAAGCTCACGGTTACGCCGGATATATCAGCGTCCTCCTTGTTGGCGATGCGCACCGATGCGAAGGGATTTTTTGTGTAAGTCGAATATAAAACGGAAAAGAGCGGGGTAAGCCGTTCCGTTTCCACCTGCACGGCGGCATCTTGCAAACGCAGTTCATTGAGGTGAACGGATATGCCGGGAGCGCCGCTTGCCGCATTCATAAGCGGGCGCGGGGTGGCCGCATAATGGGTAAACGATGCCGTTGCCTCTGCGGACAGGCTGTGGCTGAACCGATAGCTCAAGGAAATGCTGCCGCCGCCGGAAAAACCTTGCAGCGATGCCGCGCCCTCCGTGCGGTACAACCCCGCTTCTCCCGAAAGCGTAAGGCTCACGCGGTTTGAAAGCGGAATGCGTAAGCCCGCCCCCGTTGCCGTATGCAGTAAGCTAACCGGCGGGACATTCGGCAAGGCGAGATTGGAATAGCCGCCTTTTACAAAGACATCGAGGAAGCGCGCCGGACGCACCGTAAATTGCAGGTCGCCGCCAAGTCCGTATTCAATGGGAGCGCTTTCAAGCGGCTTGTCAAAGCGCGGATGCAAACCAAGCAGCAGCTCAACACGCGCATATCCCTGCGCAGCAAACGCAAACAGCGCGATAAAAAGCAGCCGTATTTTCCTAACTCCGCGCTGCTTTCGCGCCGCTTGTTTCAGAAACTGCTGAAAATCCCTCCCGCGCCATTGCCGGATCATCTGCCGCAGGAATCGTTGCGGCCTGCCCCGCGCCGCCCGAATCATATTGCCGCTCATGCGTTACTCTCCGCGTTCCGCTGTTGCGCGTTCAAGCCCGCGTCGCGCGGCGGTATTGGTCGGGTCGCGCAGAAGGGCTTGGCGGTACCAGTTTTGCGCGTCGGCATACCGTTTTTGCAGCATGGCGATGTTGCCCAGATTGTTCATTGCGGAGACAGAACCGTGCAATGCCGCTCGTTCAAATACCGGAATTGCGTCCGCGTACATTCCTGCCCGCACATACAAAAGTCCGAGCGCGTTCAGTTTCCGCTCATCGTCTCCGTATAATTCCAGCTGCTTTCGCGCTGCTTGTTTCAGAAACTGCCGAAAATCCCCCGCGCGCCATTGCCGGATCATCCGCCGCAGGAATCGTTGCGGCCTGCCCCGCGCCGCCCGAATCATATTGCCGCTCATGCGTTACTCTCCGCGTTCCGCTGTTGCGCGTTCAAGACCGCGTTGAGCTGCGGTATTGGTCGGGTCGCGCAGAAGGGCTTGGCGAAACGCCTTCGTCGAGGCGGCTGCTTTGACGGAGATGTTATGCCGCTCATATCCGTACTCCCTGCGCAGCAAACGCAAACAGCGCGATAAAAAGCAGCCGTATTTTCCTAACTCCGCGCTGCTTTCGCATAGCTTGTTTCAGAAACTGCCGAAAATCACCCATGCGCCATTGCCGGATCACCTGCCGCAGGAATCGTTGCGGCCTTCCCCGCGCCGCCCGAATCATATTGCCTCTCATGCGTTACTCTCCGCGTTCCGCTGTTGCCCGTTCAAGGCCGCGTTGAGCTGCGGTATTGGTCGGGTCGCGCAGAAGGGCTTGGCGGTACCAGTTTTGCGCGTCCGCATACCGTTTTTGCAGCGCGGCGATGTTGCCCAGATTGTTCATTGCGGAGACGGAACCGTGCGATGCCGCTCGTTCAAATACCGGAATTGCGTCCGCGTACATTCCTGCCCGCACGTACAAAAGCCCGAGCGCGTTCAGTTTCCGCTCATCGTCTCCGTATAATTCCAGCTGTTTTCGCGCCTCGGCAATCTGCGGCTCAAATTCTTCTTTTATATAACGCGCAATGCTCCTTTCCGCCGCTGCCGTTACTGCCACCGCTGCCGGCATCTCCGATACTCCCGTCTTGCTTGCATACCCTGTCGGCGGGTAGGATTCCCACGCATCTTTGAGCGACGTAAACGAAACGTCCGCCTCTTGTTCCGCCGCCTCCAGCAATTCATCCGCCGCATGATGCCAGCTGCTGATAAAGCCATCCCGCAGCGACTTCATCGAAAGGGGAAGCCACGCCGTCCCATTGACCGAAAGTACGCGCTCCAACCCATTGAAAAATTGCGCCGCCTTATTGATGTCCGTATTCAAACTAAAACAGACGATAAAATCATCGTCGAGCGGCAAAAAGCCCGCCTCGATACCGACCGATTCAAGCAGCGCCATATACAGGATGCCGAGATCGTCCGCATCACCGCCCTTGTACAGCAGCGTTTGAAAGGGATACTGAATGGAATCAATTAAATCCGGCCGCCGGCGATAGGTGCGGTACGGCGTTTTTGCGTCTTCGGCATACTGAATGTCTGAAAGCCTGAGCCCTTCATAAAGATACAGCGCAACTTGCATATTGGCGTTCAAGCCGGAATGCAGATGGGAGCGCGCAATTCCGGCAAGATATTTTGCAAACTCAAGCGTTTCCGGCGCACTGGTAGAAACAAAACCTGCAATCGCCGCCGGATCCGTCCATTGCATCCGGTTGCGATTGTAAACGGAAAGGGGCGCTTGATGTACCGTCGTCCGTCTTTCTCCGAGCAGCTCATAATCAACGATAACTTCGCCGAGAATCTCGCCGTTTTCACTAAACTGGAGGAGCGCATCGGTAAAATCGGCATACAGCTCAAACGTTTCCGCACGGTGTTTATGGATAAGACGCGCGCGGCCGCATTCATAAGCGGAACCGGTGTAGCCTGCCGCCCGAAAACGCACGCGGACATTGCGGATTTCTGCGTTCTCGTCATTATGTACGCTCACCGTTCCTGCTGGAGCCGCTGCGTACGCTTGGTACAGGAGCGGAAAAATGCCGCCGTCTTGTTTGATCTTGCAGAAGACATTGCCGGAACTTTTTGCAGGATCGAGGCGAAAGTTGAATGAAAGGCCTGCGGTAACGCCTGCAACGCCGGGATTGCCGAACCACGTGTCGTTTTGAAAGTTGAACCATCCGCCCGCCGCTGCAATAGAAACCGCCGGACTGATTCTGAGCGCAGCTTCCGCAGAGGCGCGGTACCACGGCGCGTAATGCGTTTTCTTGCCGCTCATTGCAGCGCCTGCGCCTCCGGCAATAGTGCAGCCGAGTTCCAAGCGGGAAAACGGAAACGCAAAAGCGCCGACTTGCAAGCCGACCGGAAAGAGCGTTACCAGTTTATCCGTTCCTTGCGGCAGATTGTTGAATTTGCTTTTTGGAATGAAGAGCGCGCCGAATTCCGCGCCGACGGTCAAAAAATCGGCAAATTGAAATCCCGTATCAAAAAAAATACTCCCGCCGAGCGCATTGTATTTTGCGCCGCCGGAATACAATGTCGGCACAAAAAAAGACGGCGCAACGCGAAAAGAAAACTCGTACGCGCCAAGGCGCAAAAGAACGCCGACAAAAACGAATACGCCGAACGCCCCCCGCTTCAAACGCTTCGCCGCAACAACTGCTGAAAACAATTTCATAGCTCGCCCGCATACTAGGCCGAATGCCGCCATTTGTGCAAGGGCAGCAGCACGGAACTCAAGTTTTTGCCATTTTCATAGGTTGAGGCCGAAATTACCGGAAAAATACTAAAAAAGCGCCTCATTCTTTCTAAAAACATTAAACCGGTTCAAAAACTTCTGTTCCTTGGGGCAGCAACGCTCCGCCGAGCCATGCAATCCCCCTTGCGCCTGTATTCCGGCTGCAAGGAACGCGAAAATACTGCAAGTAGCGGGATTTAAATGCCGCTAAACAACTCTCATAAAAGGAGAGAACGTTCTCCTCCACAATGCTATAGTGAAGCGAAACAGCAAACAGGTACGCCAAAGAATTTCAAAAGAAAGCATCATCGCTGTCCGATGAAATTGGCCGATACAATGCAGCAAAGACATCGACATTCCGCACTGCCCCTTGACAGATTGAAGAAAGCGCAAAAAACGTAATTCAGAAGATGTGCAGAACGCGCATCCTGAGACGCGCATACCGGAAGCTGAAAAACAAATCCGCTTTAATACAGGAAGCTGCAAGAAACCGCGCGTACGACCGGTCGCTTTTAACCGGAAAACTTTTTGAGCATACTGCTTAGTATTTTGTGCGCGTCTTCTGCGCTCACGTCTTTGGGGCGTTCGTGGTAGGCGACGAGGTGTTCGGGGATTTCGTCGAGGAAGGGAGACGGTTCGCACGAAACGTTCATCTGCATCCGTCTGCGGTTCTGGCAGGCGGAAATGAGCAGCTTGTCGCGCGCGCGGGTGATGGCCACGTAAAAGAGCCTCCGCTCTTCTTCGATGCTGCCGCCGCCTTCTTCAAGGCTTCTTGCGTGAGGAATAATGCCTTCCTCCGCTCCGGCGATGAAGACGACCGGAAATTCAAGACCTTTCGATGCGTGGATGGTCATCAGGTTGACCTTGCCTTTGCCGCTTTCATCGTCCATGTCATCGCGGCTCAATAGCGTGATGCGGTTGAGATAGGCGAACAGGCCGGGATTGTCGTTTTCCGGATCGTTTTCCCATGTTTCCATCGAATTCAAAAGGCTTTCGATATTCATAAGCTTAAAGCGTACTGCCTTTTCATTCTTCGCGTATTCGGTAATAAGGTGATCCTTATACTGAATCTCGTCGATGAGCGCACGAACTTTTGCGGCAAGCCCGCGCCCCGAAAACAGTTTTTGTCGATATTCTTCTATTATATGCACAAAGTTTTCGAGGTCTTCTTTGAGCGCTGCGCTTGCAGGGCTGTCTTCCCGCTTTAAAAGCGATTCGATGCCCGTCCAAAGCGACGCGTCAAGAGACGCGGCTTCGTCGCTCAGCAATTGGATTGACGTGCGGCCGATGCCCCGCCGCGGCGTGTTGATGATGCGCAAAAGGTTTACGTCGTCGTCGCGGTTTGCAATGACGCGCAGATAGCTAATGACATCCTTTATCTCTTTGCGCTCAAAAAAACTCGTGCCGCCGCTCATCGTGTAGGGAATATTCGCTTTAAGGAGCGCTTCTTCGATGTGCCGCCCCTGCGTATTTGCGCGGATGAGGATGCCGAAGTCGTCGTATTTGCGTTCTTCTTCCATTGCGATGCCCTGAATCGATTCGGCGATAAAATCCGCCTCGTCCGTTTCATTTTCCGGCATAAAGATTTCTATGGGTTTGCCGCCGCCGTTTCCGCTCCAGAGCTTTTTGTCCTTGCGGTTCGTGTTGTGGGCAATAACGCCGTTCGCCGCTTCAAGAATCGTTTCCGTCGAGCGGTAATTTTGCTCAAGCCGGATTTCCTGCACATCGGGAAAGTCTTTTTCAAATTGGATGATGTTTTGATAGTCGGCGCCGCGCCAACTGTAGATGCTCTGATCGTCATCGCCGACGACGGCGACGTTGCGCTCGGCAAGCAGCCGCATCATCTCGTATTGTTGATGGCTTGTGTCTTGGAATTCGTCCACCATGATGTAGCGGTAGCGTTCCTTGTAGCGGGCAAGCACGTCGGGAAATTCGCGGAAAAGCCGTATCGGAAGGACGATGAGGTCGTCAAAATCGACTGCGTTGAATAGTTTGAGGCCGCTTTGATAGCCTTCGTACAATTCTCGGTACATATCGTTTGCGCTCTGCCAGTTTTTTCGTCCGGTTTTTATGTCGGAAAAGAGCGACCCGATTTTATACACGTCAAGCGCGTCCTGCGTAAATTGCAGTTCCCTCCCCGTCTCCTTGATGAGCGCGGAGCGGTCGGTTTCATCGTAAATCGAAAAATTATCGCGCCAACCAAGCTTATCGATATCCTGCCTGAGAATCCGCACTCCGAACGCATGGAAGGTTGAAACGGTAAGGTTTTTGAGTTTTTTCTGCGTCAACTCCTTGATGCGTTCCGCCATTTCTTTTGCGGCCTTATTGGTGAACGTCAGCGCAAGAATCTGGCTCTGCGGGATTCCCGAATCAAGCATACGGGCAATCCGGTAAGTGATGACGCGGGTTTTTCCGCTGCCTGCCCCGGCAATGATAAGGATGGGGCCGTCAAGCGTGGTAACTGCGCGGAATTGTTCGGGGTTGAGTTCGCGTTGTAACGTCGGTAAATCAAGCGGCATGGCGGGAACTCTAGCATTCTATTGCATTTTGAGCAATATTCGCTAAAATAACCTCGTTCGAGGCATCGTATCGAACAGGCTTAATGTATGCAGTATATGGAAAAGCAGCGCCGATTTTGCGGTTTTGCCTTCCATACGGATAAAAAACATTCCGGAAGAACAGGCGCGCGGCGCATTTTTACGGAACGCACAGGAGTTTTTATGAATAGGACGGTAAGCGCATTTCTTTCTCGGCACAATTTTGTGCGTCATCTTGATGTGGACACGCTCACAGAATCGATTCTGGAGGATATGAACCGGGGGCTTTTAGGACTTAATGCCGATGAGGATATGATTCCGACGCGGCTTTTGCCGCCGGATGAGCGCGTTGCGGATAAAAAGGCGATTGTCATTGACGCAGGCGGAACGAATTTTCGCTCATGCCTCGTAACTTTTGATAAAGACGGCGCGCCGACTATTTCCGAATTGGAAAAAACGCGGATGCCGGGCGTTGAACGGGAGCTTAATAAAGCGGATTTTTTTAGCCAGCTTGCCGAAAACCTTGAACACCTGAAAAACAAAGCGGATGCGATTGGCTTTTGCTTTTCCTACCCGATGCAAATTACGGATGACGGCGACGGCATCTTGCTGGGCTTTTCAAAAGAAGTGAAAGCGCCGGAAGTAGTCGGAAGCAAAGTGGGACAGTGCTTGAAGGAGGCGCTTTTGGCGCGGGGATGGAATGCAATCCGCCGCGTTACCATGCTCAACGATACGGTTGCCGCTCTTTTGGCAGGGGCTGCAGCTCCGTCCGCCGGCCGTCGTTATTCGTCCTACATAGGTTTTATACTCGGCACCGGTATGAACGCCGCTTACATTCAGGACAAAACGGAAGCGCTTAAAGATTTTCAAAAGCAGATTGTCGTCTGCGAATCCGGTAAAACGCGGAGCGTCGTGCGTTCCGACTTCGATAAGGCGTTCGACAAAAAGTCAGCAAAGCCGGGGACATTCTATATAGAAAAACAATGTTCGGGCGCATATTTGGGGCCTGTTACGCGCGAACTGATCCATACGGCGGCGGAGGAACAGATTTTCAGTGAAAAGTTTTCCGCCGCGCTGCTGAAAGTCGAATCCCTTACGCTCATTGAGCTTGACGCATTTCTGCACGCCCCTTACGGAGACGGGACGCTTTCAAAAATCGCCGCAGAATATGCAGAACCTGCCGATTATGACGTTCTTTTTGAATTGCTTGACGCGATTGTCGAGCGCTCAGCGCGATCTGCGGCGGCAATTCTTGCCGCGGCCGTGGTACAAAGCGGACAGGGAGCGTGCGCAAGTCGTCCGGTCTGCATTTTGTGCAACGGCACGACTTTCTATAAAACGCACATGGTGCGCTCCCGCGTTGCCGCGTATTTGGACGAATATCTGACAAAACGCCGCGGCCTGTACTGGGAAATTATTGAGCGGGATAACGATATAACATTAGGTACTGCTATTGCCGGACTTATAGAACGCCGATAATTTTACAAAAGACCTGCTCGATAACTTTGTTGTCGAACAGGTTGCCGAGTTCTAAATTGCCCAAGCGGCATGATTTAGAACATCGCATTTCAAGGGAGCCTGTTCCGAAGCTGAAGTTTCCGAACAGGTTTAAAACTTACGGCGTAGAGGTGGATTGTGAAATCTTTTGGCAAATCGATAGTGCTTATCATGCTGATCATCATAATGGTCTTGGGAGGATTGTTATGGTTTGATTATTTGGGCGTGATTCATGTAAAGACAGTATTCGCTCCGGCCTACAAGCTGCTGGGAATGGCGATGCAAACATCGAAAACGTCAACTACCGCCGAGCCGGTTACGGGCGACTTGGATCAGGATAGGTTGAATAAGCAGCGTGAAGCATTGAATCTTTATCGAGAAGAACTTGAAAAGAGAGAGGATGAGGTTTCACAAAAGGAAAAACTCAACGAACAGATTGCAGCTGAACTAACGAACCGCGAAAAATCGCAGGAAGAACGGGAAAAAACATTCAATAATACCGTAAAAAGCTACGATGATAAGAATGTAAACATCGAACAGATTGCCGTAAATTTGAACGGTATGCGTCCTGATGCGGCGGTGAAAATCCTGACTGCGATGGATGATCAAGAGGTTGTGGATGTTCTGCGCAAAGTTGAGGAAATTGCAAAAGAAAAAGGTTCCTCCTCACTCGGAGCGTACTGGCTTTCTTTGATGGATGCCGGCCGCGCAGCAGAGATACAGCGCAAGATGCTGACCAAACCCGAATCTTTGGACTAACTGCCTTTTACCGTATCGCGCATAAGGCGTTCCGTTCGATTTTATTTGGAGGAACTGCTTATGCAGACATACGTAAATGCAGCTGACGTACCGGTACTGACACAGCTTTTACCGACTTCCGCGCCGTATGCGGAGCCGAAAAATCATTCTAATGCTGCCGACTCAACCGACGGCGTTGCATCCGCAAAAAAAACATTTGACGGTATGATTGAAGAGGCGCAGCAGAACGCGCGGAATCAAGAAAAAGCTACGCCGTCGGCGGATGCGCCGGATGCAAGCGCCGCGCAAACGGATCGCTTTCCGGAAAACATATCCGCTCAAATAACGGACGATGAGACGGTTTCCGACTCAAATGAAAAAAAGATCGCTTTAGCTGCGGCAAAAAAGACTGAAGCGAAGGCCGCGCAGAAAAAAGCATCCTCCCGCGAATCGAAAAAGACAAATCGCGCGCAGGTAAAAAATCCTGCCGAAACTGAGCGTTCCTATGAAGACATTGCGCGGCTTGTCGATGCCGCGCGGCAGCATACCGATACGCAAAAATCAAATGAAAAACCGCTTCAAGGTTTTCTAGATGATAAAGAAATGCTTTCTACAGAAGAAAAAGCGGATGCGCTTACGCCAAGCGCGCTAGAAACCCAAGCAGAAACGGCGGCGCTGGCCTTTGCCAAGGACATAAAACATACGGAAACAGAAAGCGGCGGCTCTGCAAAAGAGCGGGGACGCGCGACGAAAAAAACAGCTCCGGCCGCCGAATCAAAAATAACCGTTACGGATTTACGGACGCATAACGCGGAAACGGCAAGCGGAAAGAAAATCGCGGAAGCAAAGACTGCCGCCTCTGAAATTCGCTTTGACGGTAAAAATACGGCGGAAATGACATTCGCCGCTGCCGACAATGTTCAGCAAAATCTGACATCATCCAACGCGCAGACGGCCTCCGCCGCAGGTTCAAATTTTCAATCGATGCTTGCAAATCAAATCCAAAATAATGCGGCAGAGTTCGTAAAGGCGGGCAGTATCGTCCTCAAAGATAATGATGCGGGGCAAATAAAACTCATCCTGCATCCTGAATCGCTCGGTAATGTTAAGATTGACTTACAAATTTCCGACAAAGTGATAACAGGTCGTATAACCGTTGCATCGCAAGAGGCGTTTAATGCGTTCAAAGAGAGCGCGGAAAGTATTCGGCAGGCGTTTGTAAACAGCGGTTTTGAAAATGCAGGATTCGATTTGTCGATGGCAGGACAGGGCAGCTTTGCGGACAGCTCCGGAGCAAAGAATCCGGATGATGCGGGCAGCAGAATTTTACGAGGTATTGCGTACGGCGCGGACGCTTCCGCCGGAGATGACGGTGCGGCAGATGATTTTGCGTTTTCTCCGGCAAATTCTATAAACATCGTAGCATAAAATTTCGAGAATATAATCAGAGGTGAATGATGGACGAATTTAATGCAACTCCTTCATTGAATACGGTTATGAGTTCCAGCGAAAAATTCATAGTCGATAATGAAGTGAATAATTTTAATAAACAAATTGCAGTCGAAGGGCGTAAGACCAGCCAATCGCTCGGTAAGGACGATTTTCTAAAATTGCTGATAGCCCAGATGTCGAATCAGGATCCTACCAGTCCTATTGAAGATACGCAGTTTATCGCGCAGATGGCGCAGTTTTCTTCTTTAGAGCAGATGACAAATATGAACGAGTCTTTCGGCAAAATGGCGGCGATGCTGACTTCATCGCAGGCATCCGCAACCGTTGGCAGAACGGTGGAGCTTGATGTTGGAGACTCGACGACGCACGGAATTGTTGAAGCGGCAACGCTTGGTGAAAATCCTCAAGTCATGGTGAACGGTATGTACTATGACATGGCAAAAATAAAAGCCGTCTACGGCGACTAAAATCAATAAGGCGATAAGGCAGGGCTAATTATATGATGAGATCACTTTATTCCGGCGTTTCCGGATTGCAGAACCACCAGACAAGAATGGACGTCATCGGTAACAATATTGCCAACGTCAATACGACGGGCTTTAAGCGCGGCCGAGTGAATTTTCAAGACATGATTTCACAGCAGATTTCCGGCGCGGCGCGGCCAACGGAAGAGATCGGCGGCGTGAACCCGAAAGATGTGGGATTGGGGATGTCGATTGCAACGGTTGAACAGGTTTTTACGCAGGGCAACTTGCAGTCAACCGGCGTATCTACCGATGTTGCCATTCAAGGAAACGGATTTTTTGTTTTAAAAGGCGGCACGGAAAGTTTTTATACAAGAAACGGCGTGTTCGGCCTCGACAGTAACGGGATGCTTGTAAATCCTGCAAATGGGCAGCGTGTGCAAGGCTGGATGGCGCAGGAAGTAAACGGCGAGCAAATTATTCAGACTGCGGCAACGCCGACTGACCTTATCATTCCTGTAGGCTCAAAAGATCCGGCAAAGGCTACGACAAATGTTCACTATGCGTGCAATTTGAACAAAAATACGCCGGAAATTCCTGAAGGCGCAACCGAAGCCGATATTGTACGGGGCACTTGGTCTACGGAGCAAAAGATATACGACAGCTTTGGCAATGAGCACTTGCTTACGATGACCTTTACGCGGGTTGTTGGCGATCCGAACGCATGGAACGCGCAGGTGCAAATTGATGCGGATAATGCCGACGTTACGCAGACGCGGGTCGGTCTTGGCACGACGGACGGCGTAGAAGATACGTTTGTCGTCAACTTTGACAATAATGGGCTGTTGCTTTCCGTTACCGATTCGGCCGGAAATGTTACTAATCCCGAAGGCGAAATTATTTTGCAGGCTTCATATGCCGTACCTGAAAGCGAAGCGGATGCTGACGGCAACCCGTTCCGCCAGACGATGAACATCAATATTGGAACAATCGGCAGCATGAAAAACACGATAACGCAAGCCGCTTCAAAGAGCACGACAAAAGCGTATTCACAAGACGGATACACGCTCGGTTATCTTGATAACTTTAAAATCGATTCAAGCGGAAAGATAACAGGCACCTATTCAAACGGCTCAAGCCGCTACATTGGCCAACTTGCGCTTGCAACATTTACAAACGACCGTGGCCTTGAAAAAGCCGGAGATAATACGTATGTCGAAACAAACAACAGCGGTCAGGCGAGTATCGGCGAATCCGGCACTGCGGGGAAGGGAAAGTTGCGTTCCGGTGCACTTGAAATGTCGAATGTTGACCTTTCCGAGCAGATGACCGACATGATTGTAACGCAGCGCGGCTTCCAATCGAATGCAAAGACGATTCAGACAGCGGATACGCTGCTTGAAACGGCATTGAGCTTGAAGCGCTAACTTTGAGAAAATTCGGCGCGGCTGGATTCTACTTGTAAAAACATATCGTATTTTTCTAAAACGCCGACGTATCGTTGATACGTGTCGGCGTTGTCTTTTTTACAACAAAATAGAGCGATAACGCGGGAAAAATGCACGTTCCTGCCCCACCTTTTTTATGAAAGACTAAAAAAATGATTACGTCATTTTATCCGGGAAATATTGATTTTATTTTAAGCCCCGTATGCTTTTTACTTAAGTCAATAAGGTGGACACAAAAAATACTATTTTAAGCCGCAAGTTTTTCACATTATGAATACACAGCTTGCAGAGTTCTGTAATTCGGGCTTGAATGAATGCGCTTGCGATTGTGCCAAGATTCACTGTATGAAAAATTGGGTAAGCGCACTCGTCCCGCCTTGCGGCAAAACGAGCGACACAAGCAATTATCGAAGCAAAAGCTGCCTATCCATTAAGCGTGAAAGGCAATAGATATGTTCTATAGCTACTTGCCTTTTCAAGCCTAATCCATCGTTGCAGTTCCGTCGTAGAGACGCTCGATTCGGATTTACAAGACAAATAGCTATAATCTGAGTATCAGCGGTAAACGCCATGCTCGAATTGAGCTAGTTCCGGCTTTATGCGATTGAAACATTTGCCCCAAAAGCGCGTCATCATTATGAACGATGCTGCGTTTCATAAGAAAGAGGTCTTATATACAATCGCAAAAAAATACTCGCAGATCTTGATTTTTTTGCCGCCGTATTCGCCGGAATATAATCCTACTGAATATTCTTGGAACCTTTAGAGCGGAATATTGTAAGTCAAAACCATCGTTACAGCCTCATTGCGGAGCACGTGATGCGGCTTTACAAGGCAAGTAGCTATAGTCTATCGGTAAACGACTTTCCGCTATCCCTCTATCGCATAAAATGCTTTTTATTTCTGTTAACTCATTCTTATTTTGCTCAAAAGCGGGAAATGCTCAATTTCTGTCACAGTAACATTTGCCGGCGTTATGGCTGAAGCACACTGCCCCCTTGTGCATCGACTGTACAGGTTCTTCGGTACAACAACGCCTCGCCAGCGCACAACCTGCTCTCCTGCTCATCAACATCTGCGTCCTCCTAGCCTGTTTTGCTACAGCAAAACAGGAAGCGGGCGGAAGCCATCCTGCCAGCGCACAACCTACTCTCCTGCTCACTAACATCTGCGTCCTCCCAGCCTGTTTTGCTATGGCAAAACAAAAGGCGGGCGGAAAAGCCCTTACATCCTTTTCCATGCCCACAAGCCCGCCCTTTACCTATACAGCAAGAATATTGCGGGGACTTTTTCTAGTTCTGGCAGCTTGGATTTTTTCCATTCGGCGATGGTTTTGGACTGTATTAATTCGGAGGGGCAGGTGATGCCGGCGGCGATGCACAGGCGGGTATCCGGAGCGCACACTGAGAGGATGGATTCAAGCATTTTTTTATTCCGGTACGGCGTTTCGATAAATATCTGCGTTTGATGTTCCCGCTTCAGTTTTTGCTCAAGGCGGCGCAACGCTTGCGCGCGCTCTTGCGGTTTCGGCGGCAAGTAGCCGTTAAAGGCGAAGTTTTGTCCGTTGAAGCCGCTTGCCATCATGCTCAGAATAATTGAAGACGGCCCGACGAGCGGAATCACTCGAAAATGCCGCTCATGCGCGAGCGCGACTGCACAAGAGCCGGGATCGGCAACGCCGGGGCAGCCAGCTTCAGAAAGCAGCCCGATCGCCTCTCCCGCGTTCAGCGGTTCAAGATAGCCGCCGACCTCTTTTTCATCCGTATGCTCATTCATCTCAAAAAAAGTGAGTGCATCGATGGCAATCGAAGTATCCGTTTTCCGTAAGAAACGAATGGCGGAGCGCCGGTTTTCGACAATAAAATATTTGAGCTGCCGGATAATCTCGATGTTGCGGAGCGGCAGCGCGTATTCGACCGGAGTATCTCCGAGCGTAACCGGAATTAAGTACAATGCGCTTTCCATGCCGAAAGTATAGAAAATCGCCGGAGCCTTTTCAATGCGCCGGACCGGCTGCGCGGACAGATGGAATTAAATCCGGCGGAGGTGTTTTACGCCCCTGCTCCATTGTAAGCCGTTCCGCCGCAAAGAGCGTGTTTTCCAAAAGCATCGCGATAGTCATCGGGCCGACGCCGCCGGGCACGGGCGTTATGAAGGCGGCTTTTTCGCGGACGCTTTCAAAATCGACATCGCCGGTCAGCCGGAATCCCGATTTTTTTGAAGCGTCGGCAATGCGGTTCACGCCAACATCAATGACGGCAGCCCCGTTTTTTATCATGCCGCCGGTTACCGTGTTAGGCGCCCCCGCCGCAGCAATGACAATATCCGCCTGCCGCGTAAAATCGGCAAGGTTTTTCGTTCCCGTATGACAGACGGTAACGGTTGCATTCCATTCCTTTTGCAAAAAGAGAAGCGCGGAGGGTTTTCCGACAATAACGGAGCGGCCAATGATGACGATGTGCTTACCGTCCGTTTGAACGCCCGCCTTTTTCAGCAGCGCGGCAATGCCCTGCACCGTACACGGCACAAACGTCTTTTGACCGCCGACCAGTTTTCCGATATTCAGCGGGTGGAAGCCGTCTACGTCCTTGTCGGGAGCAACCGCGCATAACGCCTTCTCTTTGTCGATGTGCGGAGGGAGCGGGAGCTGCACCAAAATCCCGTGTACGGCGGCATCTTCATTGAGCTTTTGAATGAGCGTAAGCAGTTCCGCCTCCGTTGCTGTTTCTTCCAGAAAAAAAGAGCGGCCGGCCATTCCCGCCTCTGAAAGCGCCTTTTGCTTTCCGGTTACATAAGAAACGCTTGCCGGCGCCGTTCCCACTAAAATGACTGCGAGGCAGGGAATAATCCCGCGCTCCTTTAAGCAAAGCGTTTTTGCTGCAATTTCTGCGCGGATTTCCGCTGCGACCGCTTTTCCGTCTATAATTTTCGCTGCCATGATCCGTGTTACCTTTTTTGGGGGGTGGTATTTTCATTGATGAAAGCCCCCGAAATCTGTATAGTCACTATACTCTGTTTGCTCTTTCAATACTATTGGAAACGATTGTTTTTTATAAATCGTTTTATTTTAGAATCCGCTCGTTCTGAATCGTCCGATTCGGAGCGGGGCGACATGGATGCGCTTACGTGAAGGCAAATGCGTTGCGGGGACGAATCGGGCATCTTTGCAAATTTTTATTTTCTTTCGAGGATTTATGAAACGGTTTTTATTGGCGGCAGCGCTTATTTTTGCATTTGCGCTGCCGGTTTTTTCACAAAAAGCGAATGAGCCGATCGGTACGCTGCCGGATGACGGCGTTGTTACGAACAAACCGAACGGCGCGGGCGACCAGTATATCAAAGTCGCGCTTATGGCGAATTTTCCGCTCAATTTTCAAAAGCAAATGTATATCGGCGGGGCGGCACATCTGGGCTACTTCCGCTTTTTGAATAGCTGGCTTGCCGTTGGCGGAGAGCTGATGGCCGGCTACAACCTCACGCTCGGAAGCAACGTGTTTACGTTCATTCCGGTAACGTTCGGGGCAACCGCGCAGCCAACAATTTGGCGTTTTGAATTCCCGATAACGCTTACGACCGGCTTTGCATTTGAAACGTCGCAGAACAAAAAATATTTTCCGGGCTTTGTGCTCAAGGCGGAAGCGGCAACGTATTACCGCTTTATGGAAGGTTGGTCGTTCGGGCTTGGCACGAACTTTCTGTATCTTCCGCAGTGGCACACGACGACGGAAAACGCAAAACCGGATTACGGCCTGTTTATGACGGCGCAGCTTGCCGTCCGCTACCACTTCTAGGAGATTTTCAATGAAACGAATACTATCGGTATGCGCCGCATTGGGCGTCTGTCTGTTCACCGGCTGCTACGATGCGATTTTTCAGGGCATACGCGGAGAAGTGCCGCTTGAAAGTTCAACCGTTCCCGGAAACATTAATTCCATTGTGCGCTTTCAGGATGGTTCTACGGAATACCTGTTCATGCAAAACGGCGCGATACAATACAAGAAGGCTGCTGATGCCTTTCACGGAGCGTGGAAAGATGCGCCGAATACGCCGCCGCCGCTTTCTTACGATTATTTTTCCTCCTCATTTAAAGGAATCTATTTTATCAAAGTCGCATCCGACAAGGACAACGTATATGCGCTCGGCTACACGCTCAAGCAGAACAACGAAAGCGGCCGGAATGTTCCGTCAGCTTTAAAGCTCTACTGCTGTCAAAGCGTCGGAGGCCAGTGGATGGAAGTCAGCGGCATCAATACCGCGATTGCAGATTATTTGTCGAAAATCCATTCAAGCGCTCTGACGGATGCAAGCGTTCACCTTTTTTGCACGAACGCGCCAAATCCCACTCACCGGAAGGCGTATATCAGAATCGGCGGGGGCGGCGCGTCATCGGCTAAAGCGAATACCACCTACGGCGATACGTCCGCCGGAAATTACGGCGTCATCGAACTCGGCGGAACGGATACAAAGGCAGTGCCTATCGCAAAGGGCGAAAAGGGCGCAGGATTAAACACGTTTTCCGCCGTCTCACTTGGCGAAAGCGTTCTCTTTTTGGATTATCTTGCCGCCGTAACCGATGAAACGGCGGAAAAAGAGGCAAACTACGTCTATTACGCATCATCGACGGATTTATACAGCTTCGCCGTATCCGATTACAAGAACGCTCCGGCAGACTTCAACAACTATTGGAAGAACGGCAAACCGAAACCTGCGACGCTCAAGTCATCGAACATGGAAACATCGAGCGCAATCGTTTCGCTTGCCGTAACCGGAGATTCGGTTTTGCTCGGCTCAAACGGCAACGGCATCTACCGCGTTACGCTCGATGCGCAGGGGAAGCCTGCCGATGCAACTTCTGATTTTTCGACCAACGCGCCGGACATCATGTATTCGCCGTATATCGTAAGAACGCTCTTTTGTTCAAATCCGCAAAAGATTGAAACAGAGGCGAACCTTTACGCCGCGCTTCAATTCCGCAGAACGGCGGCAGGCGCAAGCGCGAATTACGCAAATGTCGGACTGTGGTCGTACTATCCTGCGCGAAGAAATTGGAACCGCGAATGATTCGGCTCGCCGCATTTTTAGGAAACTACGGCAAAGAATATGAGCGCACCCGGCACAACGCCGCATGGCAATTTGCCGACAGCATTCCGTTTTTACCGCAATTAAGCTGGCAGTCAAAGTTTTTCGGTACGTTTGCTGTAAAAGAAAGCGAAAGGCTCTCTGACTTATTTTGCGCATCAGGCATCGTAAGAACGAAGGACGGGCGGCCGCTTGCGCCATCAAAAAACGCCGCTGAAAAGATTTATTTTCTGAAACCTGAAACGTACATGAACAATTCCGGTCAAAGTGTGGCGGCTCTTGCAAACTTTTATAAAATCCGGCCGGAAGAAATCCTTGTCATTCACGATGAGCTTGAACTTCCAGTCGGCGCAATGAGCCTCAAGTGGGCGGGCGGACTCGGCGGACACAACGGCCTCCGCTCAATCCGCGCGCATTGCGGCACGGCCGACTTTTGGCGGCTGCGCTTCGGCATCGGAAAGCCCGCCGATTGCGCCGACATTGCGTCTTACGTGCTTGCGCCCTTTTCCTCCGATGAGCGGCTGCGTTTAGAAACTTCGTTTGCCCAAACCGCAGTTTTGTTCGCCAAACTCCTGCTCGGCTCAGATGCCCACGCCCTCTTACCGGAGTGGAAAAAGAAAGTCATCCCCTGAATGCCCACGCGCACCCCTTCGCAGTTTTTATTATCAAATAAAAACTGTGCGCGGACGGCCGGCAAAGGTTTATCCGGCAGATAAAGTTCATCCGTCCGCTTCCATTGCGCGTTCCCATTCCGCAGTTACCGCTTCAAGCCGACTTACCAGCGCATCGATATCCTGTTGCGTTTGCCGCGCCTTCTGCCCATCGGAATAGACTGCCGGATCTGCTAAACGCGCTTCAAGTTCCGACTTCTGCGCTTCGAGTGCGGTAATTTCGTCTTCCAACGCCTTAATTTCCTTTTCAGCCTTGCGCCGTTCGGCCTGCGCTCGTTTATTTTCCTCCCAAAGCAGTTTTGAAGCGCGTTTCCCGTCATCCGCATCGCGCCGCGTACCGTTCTGCCCGCCTTCCGCCGGAGCCGAACCGTTCCGCTCGGCCTCCAGACGCTCAATGTAATAGGCATAGCCGCCCGGAAACTCGCGGCTCTTTCTGTCTTTAAGTTCAAGTACGCGGGTTGCAAGCGATTCAATAAAACCGCGGTCGTGGCTGACGAAAATCACCGTGCCGCCAAAATCCTTTAAGGCATCCAGCAAAATATCTTTTGAGTGCATATCGAGGTGATTGGTCGGTTCGTCGAGTACGAGCACGTTGCGCGCCGTCAACAAAAGCGAAAGCAGCGCGATGCGACTCTTCTCTCCGCCGCTCAAAACATCAAGCATCTTAAACACATCGTCTCCGCGAAACAAAAACGCGCCGAGCATATCGCGGATTTTCGGGATAAGCTCAAGAGGCGCCCGCGCCTCAACATAATCGAGTACGCTTTCCGTCCCGCTGATGCGTTCCGCGCTGTCTTGCGAAAAATAGCCGACCGTTACGCCTGCGCCCGGTATCATTTCGCCGGAAAAATCCGTGTCCTCGCCGGCAATGATGCGAAGGAGCGTCGATTTGCCTTCGCCGTTCCGCCCCGTTACCACCAGCCGCTCGCCATTTTCAACAACAAGGTTCAAACCGTCGATGACATTCGGCGCCTCTCCATAGGATTTTTTTATATCGCAGAGCCGGAGCGCCAACCGTCCTGAGTGCGGGGCCGGCGGAAAACGGAACCGGATTTTTTTAAGCTGTTCGGGAATCTCAATGCGGACAATTTTATCGAGCTGCTTTTGCCGCGACTGCGCCTGCGCCGCCTTCGTCGCCTTGCTGCCGAACCTGCGGATATAGTCTTCAAGATGCGAAATTTCTTGTTGCTGCTGTTCGTAAGAAGCGATGAGCGTTTTTAGTTCGGTCGCCCGCACCTGCTCGTAATGCGAAAAATTGCCCGGATAGCGTTTAAGCTCGCCGCCGAACAGTTCAAAGACTTCGGTTATTGTCGTGTCGAGGAAATAACGGTCATGGCTGACGAGCAAAAAGGCGCCCTTATAATTGAGGAGAAATTGCTCAAGCCACGTCCGCGCTTCAAGGTCGAGGTAATTGGTCGGCTCATCGAGGAGCAGAATGTCAGGATTTTGCATGAGTGCCTTTGCAAGCGCAATGCGCATCTGCCAGCCGCCGGAAAACTCCTCCGTGCGCCGCGTAAAATCCGAACGCGCAAAGCCAAGCCCGGAAAGGACGCTTTCTGCCGTAGCCTGCCTGCGGTGCCAGCCGCTGTTTTCAAGCGAAGCAATGAGAGCAGCCTGCCGGATGAGCAGATTTTCGGCGTTCGGCGGATTTGCTTTCAGTTCGTCGCCCAATGCATCGATTTCTTTTTGCAGCTCGTAGCCGAAAGCAAACGCGCCCTCGCACTCTTCATGCAGCGTGCAGCCTGAATGCGTAAGCCCCGACTGCGGAAGATATGCAATCCTGCTCTTTTTTTCTGCGACGCGGGAACCTGAATCCGGCTGGATGATGCCTGCCATCACCTTGATGAGCGTTGACTTGCCTGCGCCGTTTGCGCCGGTCAGCGCCGCCTTCGTGCCCGTCTGCAAGTTCACTGAAACATTCTTTAAAATATCTCTGTCGCCGAACGCAAGCGACACCTGCGAAAATTGAATAAACGCCATACTACCATTCCGTGCTAAAGAACATGACAAGCGGACTGAGCGCGCGCTTGTTGATAAGCCCGTTTTCGATCGCAACGCCCGCCGTATCTTCCATGCGGAGCCCATCCGCTTCAAGCTTGTATAAAAAATTGACTTCGTTTTTCATTCCATCGAATTGAAACGTCAACACGCCGTCATATATCTGACTGAGCGCGCGGCCGGGAGAATATTGAATGGAAATAAAACCGCGCTTTTTTGCCGAAGGCGCGATAATTGACGGGACAAGCAGCCGGTAATTATTCCACGTAAAAAAACCGTTCGGAGCAAATTGAATGCTGCCGTAGCTTGAGCTTTTAAAACGCGGGCCGACTGCATAAATTGCCCCCAAAAGCCTTGAGCGGCGGTTTAACTCCTCGACAACGGCGGCATCTATATCTTCTTCAATCGGAACAAGCGTAAAATCTTCCGGTTTTCCGTCATGCCCCATGTAGCGGACAACAATCGCCGCTTCCCCCCGCACTTTCAGCGTCATCGGAATATCGTTGAGCTGATACTCATTTTCCGCCGTCTGCTCCGCGCCCTTATAATCCCACGTTTCGCGAATATCCGGCATCGCAAACGACAACTGCTGCGTCTGCGCATCGAAGGAAAGATTATGCTCAGGAATGAGCGTATGTAAGTCGATAAAGCCGGAACGGAGCATTTCGGCATACTGTTCAGGATACCACTTTTTAGAAAGCAAAAGCGTCAAGTCAGCAGCGTTATCCTCCGCCTCAGATTCCTCCGCCGCGCTTGCAATGCCGTGCGCATCCATCGTAAACGGCCGGAGATTGTACGAAAAACACCAGCCTTGCGTACCGTCGGAAGTCAAAACGCGGAGCCATTCGCCTTCAAGTTTCCGGCTTCCTGCCATCACATCGTCGCCCGTCCCCTTGTAGAGCAGTTTAATCACCTCATTCTTTTTGAGCCGGTACACCTGCTTGGCCACATTCGCCGCTTCTGCCCGAATCGGAAGCCCGTCAATTGCTGCGCGCGCGTACTGGCGCCGGAACTCCGCGTATTCTGCGGCCGCCAGCTCCGCCTTCCGCTTGGACATCGGCTCTGTCAGCTGCCACAACGGCACTTCGATTTTGCCGCCGTCCACGCCGATAACATAGACATGAGAAATATTCGACTTAATATAGACCGGCACAATCTCCCCATCTTGTAGCCGCTCCTCCGGCACGCCCCACAACAAAACGCCGTACCCCATAATCTTTGAGCACGATGCGCACATCAAACACGCAGCCAGAATAAAAAAGAACCCTAATTTTCGCATTGCAGCATACTAACAGAAATGCCTGCGCACAACAATTACAGACGGAATGAGGTGCGGGGGCTTCGTATTTAAACTTGTCCGCCCCGTTTCAGCGCGTTTTCTCTGCGGTAAAATGAGAGAGACCGAGGGCGCGGGAACAGGCAAAAAAGAAATCGAGAAGTCTTTGGCTGCGATTCTTCTTCCGTATTTGGAGCGGTTAAGAAAACTCGGTATGACACGAACAAAAAGAGTACGTTCTGCAAGGAATAAAATGCTGAAAAACTAAAAGCGCATTTGCAAGGCAGCAAAGACGTTCCGAAGGAAAACGGATATATAGCGATGAAACCGGAATCACCACGCAGGCGTATCGTGTACATGCCCGTAGCCTTCGAGGAAATATGCGCATCAGCGGAAAACGACATCCTCGAATTGGGTTGGTTGCAGGTTTATGCGCGAGCAAACTAATTGCTTTTTTTAGTATAGGGGACGATGAATGAAGTTTTATTCAAGAGCTGGAAAAGACACTGTTGCAACACTTGCCCCAAAAACGTATCTGAACCGTTATCATAAAAGTACATCCCCCCAGTCCCCGAAACCCGAAAAATATAAGGAAGGTTTATTTTCAGCCGCTTAAAATAGCGCGGCTGAAAAACACGACGAGTTTGCGTCGCAAGCATCGCTTATTGTATGTGATTTTTCAGGGCGACACCTTGCAAAAGCACTAGAAGTCAGCAGTTTCAAAATCTGAAGATTTTTTCAACGGCCGGATTTATAAGCATGGAAACAATGGTCAAGTACAGTAAAGATTTTAAGGAACAGGCGCACTACTGACAGATGAGCAGGGCGTGAAAAAAGCCGCCTTGCAGCTGGGAATCAGTTATTACGCGATTGCAGAGTGGAGAAAGGTGAGAAGCCGAAAAGAGAATGAAGAGCGAATCGCATCGGACAAAACCGCATTGAACGAGAGAACTTGCCATGCAGCGAGAAATACAGGAGCTGAAAAAAGCGAGGTTTAACTGCGGCTACCAAATACGGTTGCCGCAGTTATAGCTACTTGCATTGAAATACAAGTAGCCCCCATTATACTCAAGCTATGTCATAAGATGGAGATTTAAGACTGCGGGCGCTTGAATATGCAAAAGAAGGCCACTCATTGACACAGGCTGCGGCGGTATTCAAAGTAAATATCGGTACAATTATTGCCTGGAAAAGGCGATGAGAGGCAACTGGCGACATAAAAATAAAAGTCCGTTGTCCGGTTAACAAGAAAATTATTCCCGAAAAACTAATCAAATACATAGAAGAGCACCCCGATGCCTACCTCAAAGAAATCGCAGAAGTCT
>CAUTOX010000022.1:0-23941 GCA_963539665.1 uncultured Treponema sp. | reverse complement strand
ACAGTCCGTTCATTGTTGAATCTCCTTTTCTTCTGCGCGGCTCCAGTTTGAAGCCGTAAAAATATTGTCTTTTACCTTCCTCCAGTGGGAGGACGGTATGTTGAATTTGTATTTGCCGTTCATATAGGGCTGATGCCGGTCGTTTATCGAAATGATAACGCCGTCTTGCAACCGTACTCTATCACATTATGCCTGTTCGAGAAACTACCCGGCTGCTTCCGGTTTTGCAATCCCCGGTAAACACCAATGTGCGCGCTTCCGTTTCGTTTTGCGAATGCGAAACTGGACGGGGACGGCCGAGCATTTGCATCTTTTACGCGCTTATTAAACCTGTTCGATAACTGCGTTTTCGAACAGATCGACGAGTTCTAAATCGTACACATAGCACGATTTAGAACATCGCATTTCAAGGTAACCTGTTCAGAAACGGAAGTTTCCGAACAGGTTTATTCCATCCGCCGCCCTCCTAGCGCATATACGATGAGCCGATGTGCAGTTGCGCGCGGTATTTTGCGACGGTTCTGCGGGCGATTTTGTAGCCGCGTTCTGCGAGCGCTGCGGCGATTTTTTGGTCAGAAAGCGGTTTTGAGCCGGGCGGCTGCGTTTTTAAAAGCGATGCAATTTCGCGCTTGATGGTGTCGCTGGAAACTGCCGTCGGCATAGGGGAGGGCGGATTTGATGAAAAGATATCGGCCGCATCTGCATCTGCGTCGATTGATCGGCTTTTTTGCGGATTTATAAAAATTGCGCTTGAAAAAAAGGAGCGAATCGGAAAAAGTCCCCATTCGCAGCGGATGAATTTACTGTCGGCCATTCTTGAAACAGT
Organism: uncultured Treponema sp.; assembly: GCA_963539665.1. GTDB lineage: Bacteria > Spirochaetota > Spirochaetia > Treponematales > Treponemataceae > Treponema_D. Next base: position 23,115 of record CAUTOX010000022.1, on the reverse strand, counting down.
TGATTCGTGTACGCCGAGCATGGCGGCAAATTGGCGTTGGGTAAGCGGCGCCAGATGTCCCGGCCCCTTTCGGAAAAAATCCTTTTGAACGCTCACGAGCATACTGCATGCCCTTACAAGCGTCGCCGCGCGGAATTCAAGCGTATTCATAAACGATTTTGCCGCCGCGATGTGCGATTGCATGGCGCGCATTGTTTTTTCGCTTTGGGCGGCAGCATCGGCAAAATTCTGCGCGATACGCACTTCCGGCAGGGAATCGGCAGCCAACGCAATATGAAAGTACGAAAAAACATCATCGTACACAATGCCCCGCTCCGCATCTTCGTGCTCGATGATTCCGCTTTGCCGCGTAACGGAAACATCGGCATGAACATAATGCGTAATTGGAGAAAAACCGTAACTTCCGGCAGGGTACGGCGTGAGGCTTTGAATAAACCGTACCGCCTCGTTTATTTTATGCAAAGCGATGTCGCGCTTTGTAATGACAATTTGATCGGCTGGCGCATCGCCGAGCGTGCGGCCTTCCTGCTCAGAAAGCCATGCCGAAAGTTTCCGCGCAATTCTTTCCGTATCCGGCGGCGCAATGAAGTCGAGGTGGCCGTGCAGGATAAAACGGGCAAGGCGCGGGGCGGAGCCGACATTGGCGGCTTGCACTTCAAGACTTTCTTCCGCATTCCGGACGCAGATGCCCGACGGTTCAAATTGCCGGACGATGCGTATACATTTTTCCAAAAACGCAAGGCGGAAGTCGGGCGGCGCATCGGCTTTGACGAGCGTTATCGGCGCAAGGATGTGATGCCCCGCCGAATCAAGATTGTTGATGAGCGCACGGCAGAGCGCGTATTCAGCCGAAGGAAGCGTAAGCATATTCAGCTGGTGGATAAGATGGTCGCGGAGCGTTTCTTGCAGGTCGGGGCGGCTTTCAATCAGGTTTTGCAAGCTGTCGGAAAGTTCTTCGCCGGTTGCAGTCGGCCTACCGAGGCGGATGGATGAACAAGGGGGCGGCAGGAATTGCAGCGCGTCGCAGTCGAATTGCGGGTCGGTTGCAATTTCGAGCGCGGGATTTTCTTCGGCCTGCTTGAGGATCTCTGCGCGAAGCTCGGCTGCTCCCAACGAGAGGATGCGCACCGCCGCAAGCTGCTGCTGCGTCATGCGCATCGTTTGACGCGGTATGGCCTGCTGCTGTTGTTTGATCGTAATCTCCGCCATGATGCAATTATAGCATAAAGGAATGAAATCAGTTATAGTCGGCGCATGAAAACATTTGAACAGCTTGGCGTAAGGATTCCGAAAATCCTTCTGCCGAAAAACCTTGATACGGCAACGTGGGCGGTTATCGCGTGCGATCAATACACGCAAGACCAATCGTACTGGCAACGCACGGAACAGGCTGCCGGAAGTAAGCCGTCCGCGCTGCATTTGATTCTGCCGGAAATTTATTTGAATGCGGCCGATTGCGATGCGCGGGTTGAATCGATCCGCAACGCCATGCGCCAGTACATCCGCGACGGCGTTTTTGATTCGGAGCTTACGGCATTCATATATATAGAAAGAAAAACGGCATTCGGCCGGATGCGGCGCGGATTAATGGCCGAAATCGATCTGGAACGCTACGACTGGGCGCCGCAGACAAAGGAGGCCGTCCGCGCAACGGAAGCGACTATCAAGGAGCGCATTCCGCCGCGCATGAAAATTAGAAACGGCGCGCCGCTTGAAACGCCGCATATCATGCTGCTGGCAAATGATCCAAAGAAGCTATTGACGGAAGGGCTTGGCAAGCGGCTTGCCGGTTCGGCGCCGCGCTATTCCGGCAACCTGATGATGAACGGCGGCAGCATACGCGGTTGGGCGGTCGAAAATCCGGATGCTGTCGAATACATCCGCGCCTCGCTTGAAAAACTGGCCGCTCAAAACACGCAACCGGACGGCAGCGTCTTTTTGTTTGCGGTCGGGGACGGCAACCATTCGCTTGCGACGGCAAAAGCGGTGTGGGAAGAGCGTAAGACCGCATTAAAAGCTGCCGGAGCGGACGAGGCCGCGCTTCAATCGGATCCGGTGCGGTACGCGCTGGTTGAAATTGCGAATCTGTATGATGAAGGAGTTACGTTTGAACCGATTCACCGCGTGATTTTTCATGCCGATGCGGAAAAATTAATCGGCTTGCTTGCAGCGGAACTTGGCGGAACTGCCAAAAACATCAGCGATGCGGACGCGCTTGAGGCTGCCGTAAAAGAATCGACTGCATCTTTCGGCTTTATTCATACGAAAGACGGCAAAACCGTTTACACGCTGCTTTCAACCCAGCTGACGGAGCTTGCCGTAGCTCGTTTGCAACCTGCGCTAGACCGGTTCCTTGAAGCCCATGCAGATGCATCCGTTGATTACATACATGGCGGCGCGGAAACCATTGCGCTCGGAAAAAAAGCGGATGCGGTCGGCATTTTGCTTCCCCCAATTGCAAAAAATAATCTGTTTACAACCATCAATGTGCGCGGCCCGCTCCCGCGTAAAAGTTTTTCAATCGGCGAGGCGGATGAAAAACGCTTTTACATGGAGTGCCGCAGCCTGTTTGAATAATCGTCCCAGAGAGAACGGCTCAAGCCTGACATGAGGCTGCTGCCGCTCTCTCCGGCAAACGCATCGCCATTCCGGCGGGGAAGGATTCCTCCGTTATTGCGGAAGCGCTTGCGTGAGCGAAGAGGCAACAGTGATTGCTGCGTCGGCAGCGGGAACGGAAGAACGCAATACCGATTCAGGCGCATTGCAGTCATCGCCTCCCGCCGTAAAACGGACTTTCGGGCAAATCTTTGTTCCATCCGGCATAGCAATCATGCCCTCAGAATCTTCGTCGGGGTGTTTGCCGACGGGCGCGTTTGACAGCAGGAGTTTTAAGCGGTTGAGCTGGTTTACTTCGCTTGCGCCCGGATCGTAGTCGATTGCGCTAATGTTGACGCCGGGAAAGCGGCGGCGGAGTTCTTTTATCATACCCTTGCCGGTAACGTGGTTCGGCAGGCAGGCAAACGGCTGTACGCAGGCGATGCTCGGCACGCCTTCTTTGATCAGTTCAACCATTTCTGCGGTCAAAAACCAGCCTTCGCCGGTGATATTTCCCAGCTGCACGATGTCATCGACGCCCTTCATAAGCTCATAAATGGAAGAGGGCGCGTCAAAGCGGCGGCTCTGCGCCAGATATTTTTTCATCTTGCTGCGGTACAGCTCAAGGACTTGAATAACCATCCGCGCCGTGCGCTCGGTTTTCTTTGGGAAAGCAAGTTCTTCATGGCGGAAAATCCCCGCGCTCACTGAATAACAAAAGAAATCGGTTAAATCGGGCATGACGCACTCCGCTCCTTCCCGCTCAATTACCTCAACAATTTGATTGTTTGCAGTCGGATGGAATTTCACCAAAATTTCGCCGACAACGCCAATGCGCGGTTTTTTGACCGGTAAGAGCGGCAGCGCATCGAATGCCTCAACAATATTTTTCAAAAGCCGGTGGTAGCCGGAGATGGAAAGCGACTTCAACTGCTTTTGCGCCCGATTGCTCCACGTGCGGTATAAGGCATCCGCTGAACCTGCCGTCGCTTCATACGGGCGCGTCCGATACAGTACGCGCATCAAAAGGTCTCCGACTACGATGCTCATAATCATGCGGTGGAGGAGGAAGGGGGTAATGGTAAAGCCGGGATTGCTTTCAAAAAATTGCGCGCTCAGCGAAATGACCGGCACGTCTCCCCAGCCGGCATCATTGAGCGCACGCCGGATAAAACCGATGTAGTTGGTCGCGCGGCAGCCGCCGCCAGTTTGCGAGATAATCAGAGAGGTTTTTTTGATGTCGTATTTTCCCGATTCAAGCGCGGCAATCATTTGTCCGGCAACCAAAATGGACGGGTAGCACGCATCGTTGTTCACGTACTTAAGTCCGGTATCGATCGCCTTCGGATCGACGGAATCAAGCACCACAAAATTAAAGCCGCTGTACTCAAACGCTTTTTGCAGGAGCGTAAAATGAATCGGCGACAGCTGCGGCCCGATGATGGTGTGCGTTCGCTTCATTTCTTTCGTGAAAACGCGCCGTTGGTACGCGGCCGACTTAATGATGGTCTTCCGCTTGTGCCGCTGGCGCTCCTTGACTGCTGCAATGAGCGAGCGGATGCGTATTCTGACTGCGCCGAGGTTCGAGCCTTCGTCGATCTTGATGAGCGTGTACATACGGCCTTTGGCGCGCATAATTTCTTCTACTTGATCGGCGGTTACCGCGTCCAATCCGCAGCCGAAACTTGTCAGCTGCACGAGTTCCAGATTCGGCATTTCCGAGACAAAAGCGCCGGCGCGGTAGAGGCGGTTGTGGTACGTCCATTGATCGATAATGCGGAGCGGGCGTTCGATGCTGCCCAAATGCGCAACGCTGTCCTCCGTAAAAACGGCAAGTCCTAAATCGTTTATCATTTCTGGAATGCCGTGATTGATTTCAGGATCAATGTGGTACGGCCGTCCTGCAAGCACGATGCCGTTGCCGCCTGCGCGGATCATCAATTCAAGCGCGTCCTCTCCGGCTTGTTGCGTTTCCTTGCGGAATTTTTTCTGCTCTTCCCAAGCCGCATCAAGGGCATCCGTAACCTGCGCCTCAGTGAGCGACGGGAATGGCTCGTGCAGTTCTTCGTAGAGCCGCTCCGCAAGGCGTTTTTTGTCATAAATCGGCAAAAACGGATCCATGTACAGCACATCGGGATTCTGCCGGAGCGCATCTACGTTGTTGCGGAGCACTTCGGGGTAGCTGGTAACAATCGGGCAGTTGTAATGGTTGCCCGCTCCCTTGTCTTCCTGCACTTCATACGGCGCGCACGGATAAAAGATGAACTTTATCCCCTGCTGGAGAAGCGAAAACAGGTGGCCGTGCGTAATTTTTCCCGGATAGCACACGGATTCGGAGGGGATCGTTTCAATTCCCTTTTCGTAAACCGCCTTCGACGACGGACGAGAGAGCCGGACGCGGAAACCGAGCTTTGTAAAGAACGTAAACCACAGCGGATAATTTTCGTACATATTGAGGACGCGGGGAATGCCGACTTCTCCGAGCGGCGCGTCGGCGGCTTTAAGCGGCGCGTAGCTAAAGAGCCGCCGGTACTTCCATTCAAAGAGGTTCGGCATTTTGAGCGCCGCGCTGTCCCCCGTCGTGTTCCGCTTGTTGCTTGCGTCAACTACCGTGCCTTCAAGTTCCGCCCCCCGTTCACAGCGGTTGCCGGTAACAAAAATGCGCTTGTCGCCGCCGGTGTAAAAGGAATTGATGGTCATGAGGCAGTTGTTCGGACATTTTCCGCAGCGGCGGAGCTCTAAATCAACGCGGAAGTTTTCAAGCTCCGTAAGACTTGCGATCGTCGAATGCACTTCGCGCACTTGCGCCGCGTTCGGTTCGTCCGGTTTTGGCGCAGTCAAGTCGTACCACTGGTCAGAGGCGATAAGGGCTGCCCCGTATGCTCCCATGAGCCCTGCAACGTCCGGCCGGAAAACTTCCACGCCTGCAATTTTTTCAAACGCGCGTAACACGGCATCGTTGTTGAATGTTCCGCCCTGCACTACGACCTTCGTTCCAACATCGGTCGTGTTTCGGAGCTTTATCACCTTGAACAGCGCATTTTTTATCACGGAATACGACAGCCCCGACGAAATATCTGCAACAGCCGCGCCTTCTTTTTGCGCTTGCTTGACGCGGCTGTTCATAAATACCGTGCAGCGCGTGCCGAGATCGACCGGTTTTTCTGCAAGGAGGGCGATTTTGCTGAATTCCCGAATGTCCATCCCCATCGTACGCGCAAAATTTTCAAGGAAGCTGCCGCATCCGGCTGAACACGCTTCGTTTAACTGAATCGAAACAATGGCGCCGTCCTTCATTTGCAGGCACTTCATGTCCTGTCCGCCGATGTCGAGCAAAAACTCAACGCCCGGCACAAAAAAATCCGCCGCGCGGAAGTGCGCAATCGTTTCAACTTCGCCGGCATCAACGCCGAGCGCAGCCTGAAATAGCGCCTCCCCGTAGCCGGTCGAAACGGAACGCGCAATGTACACGTTGTTCGGCAACAGCTTGTAGAGGTCTTTGAGCACTTTAACGGCAAGTTCTACCGGATTTCCCTGATTCGATGCGTAAAAATCCCAGATGATGCGGCCTTTTTTATCGATGAGCACCGCCTTTGTCGTCGTTGAGCCGGAGTCTAAGCCGAGAAAGACGGGGCCGCTCGTTTTATTCAGCGAGCCGCGCTGCGCCTTCTCCGCTTCATGACGTTTCCGAAATGCCTCAAGCTCCTGCGGCGTATCGAAAAGCGGCATAAGCCGCTGCACTTCCGACAGCTCCGCTCCCACAAGATTGGTCAGGTTCTTACGGAATTCGGCAATCGTCGCAAACGTGTTTTTTTTCTCCGAATCGGCGCAGCTGCGCGACCGCTCGGCAGAAAGCGCGCATCCTTCGGCAACAAAGAGCTGGGAATCATCCGGCGTAATCGCTGCATCGGGCGTCAGCTTGAGCGTAACAATGAAGCGCTGGCGGAGCTGGTCGAGAAAGTGCAGCGGGCCGCCCAAAAACGCGACGTTCCCGCGAATCGGTTTTCCGCAGGCAAGGCCGGAAATCGTTTGGTTCACCACTGCCTGAAAGATTGACGCTGCAATGTCTTCTTTCCGGGCGCCTTCATTGATGAGCGGCTGCACGTCAGTCTTGGCGAACACGCCGCACCGCGCCGCAATCGGATAAATGGCGGTTGCATCGGCGGCAAGTCGATTGAGGCCGGTCGCGTCGGTTTCAAGCAGCGCCGCCATCTGATCGATAAACGCGCCTGTCCCGCCTGCGCACGTTCCATTCATGCGCTGTTCGATGCCGCCTCTAAAATAGGTGATTTTTGCATCCTCTCCGCCAAGCTCGATAACTACATCGGTTTGCGGGATGAGCTGTTTTACGGCCGCCGTCGCCGCAATTACTTCTTGAATAAACGGAATGCCGAGCCACTGAGAAACCGACAGTCCGCCTGAGCCCGTTACCTTCACGGAAATCGTCTGCGCAGATCCTGCCGGAGCTGTGCGCTCCAACGCATCAAGCGCCTTGTTCGTAACACTGATGATGGTGTTTCTGATGTCGGCGCGGTGCCGCTGGTAGTCGGCATATATAATGCTGTCGTTATCGTCAAGAACGGCAATTTTTACGGTAGTAGACCCCACATCAATGCCGATGCGGATAGGGAGGATTTCTAAGCAGGAAATATCGTTCTGTTTCATATACTTCACCTTATTCGTGCAGAAAGTGTAATCCCCCGACGCTCTGCGTTGTAACACGGGGGATTTAATCCGACTGCAACCACTTTATGAGAACATCATACCCCGAAACGCTGTATCGGGGGCGTTGATGAAAGGGCATCTCGAAAAACTTTCTTTTTGCGATTTTTTTTCAAGATTGCCGCGAGTTGCAACTTGCTGGATTAGCGCGAGTTACAACATCGCATTTTAAAAGGTACCTCTAAAAAACTAAAGTTTTTAGAAGTTCCCTAAAATACAATTCCAGCGGCGGCGCGCAACCGATGCATTTTCAAGAAAAACCGTCCCAAATCAGAAGGTTCCGAACGGTTTTATCTCTGGAACCGCGTACCGGCGGTTCCGCTTGCGTAGGCATTTTGCACGATTATTATGGAAGGAAACGATAAAAGCTGCCGATAAATCCGACGCATTCTGACCGCAGGCAACCCTCCAACAGTAATCAGCGTTTTCCCGCACGCTCGCCCAAGACTATACTCATTAACCGGCATTTTATCAATCTTGGCGGGCGGCGAAAAATAATGGGTATCTCGAAAAAGTTGCTTTTTGCGATTTTTTTTCGAGATTGCCACGAGTTGTAACTCGCTGGATTATCGAGAGTTACAACATCGCATTTTCAAAGTTACCTCTAAAAAACTGATGTTTTTAGAGGTTTCCTAATATTGTAATGACCGAGTAGGATGCTATTTTTTTACGGTAGGCGGTATTTCTTCCATTTGCCTGCGCCATTCTGAATGCTTGGCGCTGGTGCGCCGCCGACAGGATAAATGCGATTGTGTTTATTGCATTTACGCCCTGCTTGCCTGCCGCCTTCCTATTGCCTTAAACTACGGAGCGTTATAAACTCTCATTCGATGAAAAAAATCTTGAGAATGGTAACGTGCGGTCTGCTTGTCTCCACTGCCTTTTTGTCCTGCGCGCAGAAGATGCTGCCTGAACAAATGAAGGCGATTCGCGTTGAAAAAGCAGCTCACGAATGGTTTTATTTTTCGGAAAATAATTTTGAACGGGTCCGCCGTCCGGCTGAATCGCCGGCTGCATTAAAAAAACCGTGGACGGAAGCGGTGCGGATTGCTGATATGGCAACGGCTGCCGAGGCGGAGGAGGGCGCGGCTGTTCCAAAGGCGTTTGCAGTCGTGAATCGGTACGGCATTTTGATGTTTGATGCGGAAACGGTACGGCTCTACGGGGATGAAAGCGTATTTGACGGCAGAACGGCGGGCAATCTTGTCTTTTCGGGAAATACGCCGCTGTATTCGGTGTACCGCAGCTCGTTTTTTAGCGATGCGAAACGGAGCCCTGCAGGCGGGATTCATCCGTTTTTGCTGCAATTTTCTCCGGAACAAAAGGTTTCAATTCCCGTAGTCAATGTAGACAGCTTCGATCTTCCGGCGCAGTCGGAAATTACGGCTTTTGTCTGGGACGGGCAGCATTGGACGTGTTCGGTAAAGGATAGCGGCAAAGAGAAGGTTGACTTTACCTATCTGTCCTTCCAAACGAAGGAGCCGCTTTTGTCGGTAACGCCTGCATCGGCGGAGCGCAGCTTGTTGGTAACGGAAACGGATGCGGACGGCTTTAGGAATGCGAAGAAAATCTTTGCGTTCAGCGAGGCTCCGGAACGGTTGAAAAAGATTCTTGCAACAATACCGCCGCATATCGGTTTTTCGGTCAACTGCAAGAACGCTGGCGGCCATTCTCCGCGCATATTCGTTCGGGAAGGCAAGCGCAGCGCCGACACGCTTGACGCTCATGCGATTTTAGCGCCGTCGTGGGCTGCTGCGGTATTCAGCGACGGTTCGGTATTTATTCAGGGAGCGCTGACATCGCGGCTCATTGATATGGGAAAGACGGTTGCGCTCAAGCTGCCGAAGCTGCCGGGCGGATTCGTGTACGGTTCGTTCGCGCTCAGCGGCGGATATTTTTATGCGGCATGGGAAGAATCCTCGTTTTATGAAACGGCACGGAGCGGTTTTCTTTCTGTGAATCTGGACAAAATCCTTGCCGAAAATGGGAAGTAACGCCATGAAAAAAAATACGTTTATCTTAGTCTTATTGTTACTCGTTTCTTTTTATCCGTTTGCCGAAGACGCTGCGCCGAATGACGCGCCGCTTTCTGCCGATGCGTCTGCCGCAGAACTGGAAACGGACGAGAGTTTGGATGCCGAATCCGATGAGGATGCTGATGAGGCAGAAGAGGCTGACGATGATGCTGAAGAAGAATCGGCGAAGCCTAAAAAACGAGCGGCCGAGCTTATCGACTTGTGTCTCCCGCTCAGCCCTGCGGTTATCTTCTGCACGGATAAAGCAGGCGCGCCGTCGCCGGTTGTGTTTCCCATCGCGTTCGGCATCACAATTCCGAAACAGACGCTCGTTTCCTTTCAGCCGCGCATCTCCTTTTTTACGGGTTACTACTCATGGCACGGAAAATACGCGCTTCCGGCGGAAATTGAAAGCCGAACCGGCACTGCGCTTTCCTTTATGGTGGATTTACCGGCTGCCTTTACATTTAGGATACGCGAACGCCATGCCATTGAAACGACCATCGGCGCAGGTTTCCTTTTACGCGGGGCATTTCTTTCAAACGGCGTGGGCAAAAATGAATCAGGCGTTTCCGGAAGCGCGGAAGGCGACGTGAAGAAAATAAACGAATGGTTTTGGAAGGGCGGAAACTTCTTTTTTGTACAAACGTCCGTCGCCTACCTTTTCCGAGTTTCGGAAAAACTTGAAGTCGGCCCGGAAACGCGCTGCTACCTGCCGATCGGCTCATTTGTTGCTGGAAACGGCTTTTACCACGGGATTTTATCCGGCGGCATTAAAGTCGGTATTTCGCTTTAAAAGTTTTTTCCGAAAAATCCGCATCCCCGCAAATCTGTGCGAACGATTTACGGGCGTAGGCGGAACAAGCCGGTTTTTATTTTATAGAAATGTTTACGTGTTGGACTTCCCGCTTTGCAGCAAGGTATTGAGGTGCGACTGGGATGCCTGAATGACGTTAATGATCGTCTCCGTATTCCGGATAGCAATTTCAATGTCTTGCAGCGAAGTAAATCCGTCCTTGATGCTTTTATCCTGTTTCCGCATGGATGACGTAATTGCCCGCAGCGAATTTCCTGCGTTATTGAGCATGGTCGAGTTTTTATCAAAATTACTAAGCACGTTATTAAATGACGACTGAAAATCCGAAAAAAGCTCAATAAACAAAGACATACTTTGATTTATTTCACTCACCGACGCCTGCAAGTCGTTCATTTTCTTTTCTATCTGTTTGGTAAAATCTCCGGTTTGGGTGGCAAGCGCGCGCACTTCATTTGCAATAATCCGGAAGCCATTGCCGAAATTTCCTGCGTGCGCCGCTTCAATCGACGCATTGATAGCCAAAATCCCCGTCCGCACCGAAATATCTTTGATATTTGCAAGCATCTGCTCAACTTCGCTTGTCCGCTCCTTTAACACGCCGAACGCAGCGATTGCATTCTGCGCATTCAACGCGGTCGCGCCGATTTCTTCAACCCGCTGGTGAATGTCCCGCTGGATTTCTTGGCCGTTTGTCAGCAAATTTGAAAGCGTTTCATCAACGCTGTCAATATTTGCGGATGACTTATTGCTCTGCCTTTGGAGCTGCTCAAAATCCCGCAAAATGGAACGGAACCGATCTTCGAGCTCATGTACCGAATGCTCTACGATGGTAAATGATTGCGGCGTTAGAAAATCGAGAATATTCGATTTATTATAGTAGATAGTAATTTTATCGATTAAATCGGAAAAATTAGCGGCGATATTATTTTCTTCCATACTAGGTACCAACACAGCTCCGGTCTAAAACCATTTTTCAATAAGATCGCTGCCGCACTGAAGCTGCGAAAGCCAGTTTAAGAAGTTTGTAACTTGCTCATCCTTATAAATCGCCCCATGCTGCGGCGCTAGCATAGCCGGATTAAGGCGACGAATGCGGTCTGCCCAATACTTTACCACCTTATTTGACAGCATATAGCGTACATGGAAGCCTTCGATAAAGCGGACGTGCTTTTGAAAATCTTCGACAAAGGTTGTTTCGTCATCGCCTTCAAAAATCGCAGCTCCAATATCGCCGGTAAAGAAAATGCGCGAACGCTCATCGTATAGACCGAACTGCCCGACCGAATGCATAAAATGCGACGGAATACAGCGCATGACCGCTCCAGATAAAAGCGGGATGTTCATCCCTTTGTCGGGAATGGGAATGATGCGGGCGCTATCGACAATGCCGAAATGCGGCATAAAGCGTACCCAGAGCGATGAAACATATACCTTCGCTTTTGTGATGCCCATCCAAAGCGAAATGCCCGACGACACGTCCGGATCCTGATGCGAAAAGAAAATCGTATCGATTTTTTCGATCGAAATAAAATGGCTGACCGCTGTTACTACATGAGAAAAAAGATGCACCCCGCCCGGATCAAGGAGCGCTCCGCGTCCCCGATCAATGATAAGATACTGCATCGTTTGCACTGCGCCTTTCCGGTACTTGCCTTCCGAGCCGAGCCAGATGAATTTATGATCGTTGTCTTCGTATAAAACGATGCCTTTTACCATTTGCTCTTGCGACATATATATTTTCTTCCTTATATATTATGTTAGGGCGGAAATATAATTCTAATTCGGTGCAAGGTCAAGAATGAAGATGAAATCAAAGATTATACCCTCCCCTGATGCGAGCGTCGGGATATTAAACCCTCCGCACAAATAAACCCGTTCGGCAACGCAGGTATCGAACAGGTTTAATCTTTGAGTAAAGAATTTTAAAATAATTTGTATATAAACGAAATCTCCTACTTGCAGAACAATTCTCTCTACAGTAGAATGGCGCGTGTCTTGCTTTTTCTATGCAGGATATAAAATTAGCGAATATGAAGGAGCTTTGATTCGTATGTGTAACTACACAATTCCCCCCGCCATCCGCCTTGCCATTTCTTTTGTTTTCTAACCGCCAAACTAACAGATAAGGACATATTATGACACGACGATTTTCAATTCGTGCAAAACTTGCACTGTTTTTCGGTTCATTGTTTTTAGTTTCCGGGCTTGCGCTAGAAATTGCCGCAATACGGATTTCTCGTGCAGCGGTAACGACCAAGATTGAAGCGCATCTGAAAGATAACGCCTTATACATTGCCGAAGTGCTGGACGGGCAGGGCAATGAGTTTTTTGCGTTTTTTCAGGGCATTTCCCGGCTGCCGATGCTGCGGGATCCCGCAATTCCCTTTGAACAGAAGGCGCAAGAGGTCAACAAGGAGCTGGCCTTTGGTTCGCATGTAGAAAACCTTGCGGTTTGCGATTTGCAGGGAAAGAAATACGATGCAGATGGTTCTGTTTCCGATGTCGGAAACGCAGATTGGTACCGTTCCTCGTTGAGCGGTAAAAAAGTGATAACGGAACCGTACGTGCAGCAAGGGACGAACAATTTGCGGATCATGTTTTCTCTGCCGATTTTCGATGACGCGCGTAAAGCGGTCGGCGTTCTTGCGTGCGAGGTATCAGGGGTGCAATTTTGTCAGGTGATGAAAGAAGTTATCATCGGCAATACGGGAACCTGCTTCGTTATTGGGCCGACAGGAAAGACGATTGCGCACGAAGACGTCTCGCTTGTAATGCAGCAATTTAATCCGCTGGAAAACAACACGCGCGACAGTTCGATGGCATCAACAATAGAATATACCAGATCCGCGCTGAAATCTCCGCCGGGTACGGTCGGGCGATACTGGTTTCAGAACACGTATTATCTTGCGGCAAATGCGCGAATGGATTTAACCGGCTGGACTGTTATCGTAAAAACGCCGGTTGCAGATGCGTTTGCAGACATTCAGCATATGCGCGTCTTGCTGATCATATTTTTCACCGTGGCGTTGGCTATCATGATGAGCATAATTCTGGTAGTCGCGGTAAAAATGGTTGCTCCGCTCAAACATACGGTCGGCGCGCTCCAAAAAATATCGGAAGGCAACGGCGACTTAACCGTAAACCTTCCGATTACCGGCAATGACGAACTAACGGAGCTTTCCTCGTATTTTAACCGGACGATTCGGAAAATCGCCCGCGCCATACGCTCGATCGGCGCTCATGCTGTAACGCTGCAAGAGTTCGGCGATGATCTTTCTCACAACATGGCGCAAGCGGCAAGCGCGCTCAACGAAATTAGCTCCAACGTAGACGGCGTGCGCCACCAAGCGAGCAAGCAGTTCAAAAGCGTTACTGAAACATCGGGTACCATCACCAACATCATCAATACGATTGAGCTGCTTAATTCGAGTATCGCAAGCCAGTCCGCAAGCATTGTGCAGTCTTCGGCGGCAGTTGAGCAGATGGTCGCAAATATCGCATCGATTACAAAATCGCTTGAAAAAAGCGATGCGATGGTCAAGCGCCTTGCGGAGACTACTGCAGAAGGCCGGACGACCATGCAGACCGCATCCTCCGTTACCGAAAAAATCATTGAAGCTTCCGGCGGTTTGATTGAAGCGAGCAATGTCATTCAAAATATTGCCGAGCAGACCAACCTTCTGGCGATGAATGCGGCGATCGAAGCGGCGCATGCAGGCGAATCGGGCAAGGGCTTTGCTGTTGTTGCAGATGAAATTCGGAAATTGGCCGAAGAATCGAGTATGCAAGGAAAAACCATTACTGAAACGCTCAAAAAACTCAGCGACCAAATTGCAGGACTTTCGTCTTCTTCTAAAACAGTTGAAGATAAATTTAATTCGATTTTCGAGCTTTCGGAGAATGTTCGGGGGATGAGCGCAGAGCTCACCTCCGCTATGAAAGAGCAGGAAAACGGCAGCCGTGAAGTGCTTTCGGCCATCAAGACGATCAGCGCAGTAACGGCCGATGTGAAAAACAGCTCTGTTGAAATGATGGAAGGCAGCAAGGGCGTTGCTACGGAACTGCAAACGCTTGACGGTTTAACGAGCGTAATCAAAGAGAGTACCAAAGAAATGGCGTTGGGCGTTGCCGAAATTAACCGCGCAATGCAAGAAGTCAACAGCCTTGCGATCCGGAATAAAGACAGCATTAAAGGGCTTGAGAATGAAGTCGGTAAGTTCAAGGTAGAAGAAACGAAGGCAAGCGCTCCAATTGCAGAAAAGAGCGACGGCACAATCGACTTTGATGCAGCGGTTGCCCTCCATGCGGAGTGGAAATTTCGTCTCCGCGGCGCAATTACGCGGAAAGAGAAGCTTGATGCCGCAACAATTGCACGGGACGATTGCTGCGTACTTGGCAAATGGCTGCACGGCAGCGCAATGCAGCGGTACGGCAGCTTGGCAAGTTTTAAACGCTGCCTTGCCGATCACGCCACATTCCACAAAGAAGCGGGGCAGGTTGCCTCTGCAATTAACGCCGGCAAGTTTACGGAAGCTGAGCAGATGCTCGAGTACGGAACGTCGTACAACGCCGCAACACACGCAGTCGGTGAAGCAATCAAAAAACTGCGGGAAGAAACGAAGCTGTAACGTGTCTGCAAGAGGCCCAACGGATTGAGGCTGCTCCAACGAGGGGAATGGGGCAGCCTTTTTTTTGTTCGCGTTGCGACGGTAATATCAGTAATATCCTTTCCGTTCGCTTGTTTAAGCAAATGGCGTAAATCTGCCTATAATTAAATCATGCACAATCATAAAAATAAGATGAAACGGATTACGATGCTTTGCGCGGCCATTTTTTTGATGCATTCGGCCGCAGGAAGTGCAGAGCAAATCGAACTCGTTGTAACAGAACGAGTGGAAGAATCGGAAGTGTGCGCGACGGCAGCGGATGCGCCGCAAAGCCTTCGGGAGCAGCTTATAACGGAAGCGAAAAAACACGTCGGCGCCCCGTATCGGCTGGGAGCGATGGGGCCGGAACGCTTTGACTGTTCAGGGTTTGTGCTGTATTCCGCGCAAAATAGCATTCAGCGCCAGTTGCCGCGCACGGCAAGGGCGATATACAAATCAGTCTGCATCATCGCAGATGAAAACCGGATGCCCGGCGATCTGGTCTTTTTCCGGACATCGGGAGATGCCGCAATTTCCCATGTCGGCATTTATCTGGGAGACGGGCAATTTATTTCAGCCGCGAGCGCCGGCCCCAAAACTGGCGTTATCATTTCTTCGTTGCAGGAGCGATACTGGAAGAAAACCTATGCAGGCAGCGGTCGCTTCATTCATGAAGCCGATTCGGTAAACGTGCAGGGCGACAGATAAGCGTATTTGAAAGATTGAACCGCATTTCCACCTGCGCCCAGTTTTTTGCGGGAACACGCGATAAACACAGGGCGGCGGACGAAATACAATTCATTCGGCCGCGCTGCATGATTTCTGAATTACAAAACGGAGAATATGGAGTATACTGGCGCCATGAAAAGAACTCTACAAATTGCGTTTTTACTATCGCTTTGTTTTGCGCTTCCGGCGGAGAGCGCAGATTTGACGAATGCCGAAAATGATTTTATTTCCGCGTATGCGCAGAAAGGTTTTTCGGAAAATGCGTATCGAAAGTTAGCGGAATTGGATGCGGAACGGGCTGCCGTTTTAAAAACTCAGGCGGAAAGCGTTGATCGTTTTTTTGCCGAAGTCCTCAAGACTGAAAAGCAGCTTGTGCCGAAGCAGTGCAATTATCTGGTCATTTATGGGTACGCGGGCAGCAGCGCGGCGGATCTGAAAAAAGGCTGTGATAATTTACGGCTTGCCGTACTTGCGAATATGGATCGGCCGACGATGAAAGTATTTTTGACCGGCTCTGAAAGCAATATTGCAGCATTTCGGGAGGCGCTCAAGAAAACCTCCATGCCGAAAGACCGGATTTTTGATATTCCGTGCATAAATAACCGTGAGGCAGCGACAAAAACGATTCCGATTATTACTGCCGACTTCAACGGCAGCGCATACGACCGCGAAAACCTTTTATACCGCCGCATTATGCTTTTGACCAATGCAAGCAATGCCCGTACAGGTTTTGCCGCCTTCGTAAGCGCGCTGGGGGCAAACGCATCGCACATGATTTTCGACGATTTTTCAAGTCTTGACATCACGCGGAAGCAGCTTGACAAACCGTCCGGCGCGGAACGCTCCGCAGCTTTTTCGGAATTAAAAAAAGAGTAACATATAGCAGGCGGCGGGCGGGATGGGGATTGCCGTGTAGGTTTTATTTTGTCGCCCGCCGCTTCACGTTTTTCAACACGAAACGTGCGAGCGTTATCGGCATCGGCGGGCGGGATGGACTTTGCCGTGTAGGTTTTATTTTGTCGTCCGCTCGCTTCATGTTTCTCAACGCGAAACGTGCGAGCATTATCGGCATCGGCAACGGGATAGTTTTTGCCGAACAGGTTTTATTTTGCTGTCCGCCCGCTTCACGTTTCTCAAAAGCGAAACGTGCGAGCGTTATCGGCATCGGCGGGCGGGATGGACTTTGCCGAACAGATTTTATTTTGTCGGCCGCCCGCTTCAAGTTTCTCAAAAGCGAAACGTGCGAGCGGGACGCAGGAAGATGGATGGATTGCATCTGACGGATTAAATCTTATCGCCCGGCTATTTTATGTTCGCTATTAGCCCAAATGTAGCGTTTTGTATATAAATCGTAAAAACGAGATAACTCGTTTCAAAAAATTATGACGCGGAGGATTTTGTGGATATTATTTTTGAAGAGCGCGCTAAACGCAGCGCAGCCTATGACGGAGAAAAAAACATCGGCGAATGCACGTATATTGAAGAAAATGGGGCGTGGGCGCTCAATCATACGGCTGTCGATCAAGCATACGGCGGACAGGGAATTGCGCGGAAGCTCCTTTCCTGCCTTGTTGAAGAAGCGCGGAGGCGAGCCGTAAAGATTATTCCCGTCTGCTCTTATGTCGCTCGTGAGTTTGAAAAACATTCTGATTTGTACGGCGACGTACTTAAACCGGGTGCGCTGCCGCCGGTTCAGTCAAACCAGCAGTGTTCGCTTAAACGCTAAAATGCACGGCGGGTTTTATGCGCTCGCCGCCTGCATTTTCCATTCATTAAACCTGTTCGACAACGAAGATATCGAACAGGTTTATTTTTGAATGAGCCGACTAAGCGTTTTGTCGTGCTGCCGCCAGTTCTTATCGATTTTTACCTGTAAATCCAATTCCGCCCGATACGGAAAAATCTCATTGATTTTCTGCTCGGAGGCAATGCGGATCGCCTTAATCATGGAGGCGCCTTTACCGATTACAATTCCCTTTTGACTTTCACGTTCAACGCAGAGAAAGGCGCGTATCCACAGCTTCTTTTCGCCCCGTTTTTCGACATCGGCAATTTTGACGTAAAGACAATGCGGAATCTCTTCCGACAGCCGATTTATCGCCTCTCCGCGTATAATTTCCGAAATCCGGAAAGCAATGTCCTGATCCGTATACACATCGTCCGTGTACAATGCGTTTTGCTCCGGCGCGAGGGCATAAAGCGCCTTGAGCGCCTCGTTGATTCCTTCATCCTGCTGCGCCGATATTTCAAAAATGCGCTCTGACGGCAGCTCCGGAATCTTTTCCGCCGCAAACGCACGCGCGGCGGCCGCATTCGATTCCTTCAAATCAATTTTATTGAGCGCAACAACGAGCCGGTCGGCGTATTTTGCCGCAAGCGCTGCATTCAGCTCCTCCTCCGTTCCCGCAGGTCGCGTCGTATCAATGATGTAGAGAATGCAGTCGGCGCCGTTTAGCATATCCTCCGTAAGCGAGCGGAGGCGCAGGTTCAATTTTTTTTCAGAAGCATGATAGCCCGGCGTATCGACAAACACGAGCTGCCCGAAAGACGTATTCACGATGCCGCGAATCGCATTCCGCGTAGTCTGCGGTATCGGCGAAACAATCGAAACCGGCTCCTGACACGCCGCATTCAAGAACGTCGACTTTCCGGCGGACGGCCGTCCCAAAATCGCAACAAGCGCGTTGCGTGCGCCCTTTCCCTCATAATTATTTTTTACGTTATCATCCATGCAGAAAGCATATCTGAAAAATCGCAAAGAATCACTATCTTACAAAAGCCGCCGAGTCCGTATGTCCTGAGCTGGCGCAGCTTCATCCCGCTCTTCCGTCTGGTCAAATCTTGTGGGAAAAGGTATAGTCGTATCCCGAGGTGCGTATGAAACATAAAAACCTTTTAATCGCTGCGCTGCTTTTGACCATCGGTGCGCTGATGCTTTTCTTTCCAAGTCAGTGCGTCCGCGCAGTTGTGATTCTGCTCGGGCTTGTGGCGGTTATAAACGGCATCTACAATCTTTGGCACACGCGGAAATTGATTCCCGACACGGCGTTTCAGAATGCGGTTACGCTCCGCGCGGCGCTTGGAATTGTTGTCGGCTTAGTTGCGTTCTTTCTGCCGCTCCTATGCGCCAGAGCATTATGGGCGGTTACGATGTATGCGCTCGCTGTTTACCTGCTGCTGAGCGCGGTCGGCGGCTTATTCATCATCGGGAAGCTGCACGGCGCAGACATTGACCGGAAGCAGTTTTTACTTGACGCAATCATTTCGTTTGTTGCATCGGCGGCGCTGTTCATCATTCCGGCAAAAATCGGCGTTACCCTTGTGCGGGTGGGCGGCGCGATGCTCTTGGCAGTCGGTGCGCTCTATGTTTTCTATATTTGGAAAAACCGTTCGCCGGAACCGGTGAAAGCGGAAGTCATCGATGACATTTAAAACTTTAGCAAAGGATGGATATATGATATTAATAGAAAAGACTTGTATTTACGGGTGGGAAGCTGCCATACGCGGTATGCGCAATTCGTATAACAGCTGGGATCGTTCCGACAGCGCGCAGGGAGCCGATGGGGACTTTATCATTGGTGCGGCTGATCGGGAATTGATGGAAAAACTTTCGCGGAGCGGGCCGTCCCACGCAAAGTTTCTCCGCTACGTGAATGTTACGCTCGACGTAACTGCGCCGCGCTACTGGTGGGCTGAAATGGATACCTACAAAGTCGGAACGGTGCGTAATAGCTGTTCGACGATGCACAAGGTTGCCGCAAAGGAATTTGTGCGGGATGATTTCAGCGCGGAACATCTAAATGAGCATTCTCTCCATGCGCTTGATGTTTTAATCGAAGCGCTCAACAAGGCGCGTACCGATTATATACAATCGAAAACCAAAGAAGATTGGTGGCAAATGATTCAGCTCCTGCCGGCAAGTTTGAATCAAAAGGCGACGCTTTTATTGAACTATCAAGTTTTGCAGAATATTTATGCGACGCGCCGGAATCACCGGCTTGATGAATGGCACGTGTTCTGCCGCTGGATAGAAGAGCTGCCGCACGCATCGTTAATTACCGCAAAACCATCCGCGTAGCAGCTTACGAAAACGTCCGCCTGCACGGAAACAACGCTGCCGGAACAGCGCAGCTACCGCAGGACAATCGGTTTATAAAATGGAATATATTTTGATGGGCGCTGCCGTAATCATTATTATCGCCGCGCTGATGTATTTTAAGCATCTTACGATGCGTAGTGGGCGGCAAGAGGCTCCGCAGGCAACCGAATCGCACGGATTTGTAAAATGCCCGGTGTGCGGCATTCCTCTTTTGCCGAAAGATAATTTGGTTTCAAAAGTTTTCCGGCCAATGGACGTAAGCGACCAGCTCTGCGTCATTTACGGCTGTCCCCGCTGCTATCCGCACCGCGCAGCCGGCATAACCAGAGTGTGTCCCGTGTGCAAGAACTGCGTCTCCGACGAGGAATACTTGGTCGCGCGGCTCTTCAACAAAACAAAAAGCGGCGGGAAGCACGTCATCATCAACGGCTGTAAACAATGCTGCCGCACAAAAATCTAAACGCGCTTCCCATGCCGCGTGTGCAGGAGCCGGAGCGTATGCGCACCCTGCCCCTCGGCGCGTTACGCGAAGCGCCGTGCAAGCTGCCGCTTGGCCAGGCGCATTTACGCAAGGCGCTCCGCATTGACCGCCTCCCGAATTGCGCCGAGCAACTCAGAATATTCCGAGAACGCCGGAATGTCCGGATGCGCGTTTTTGATCGCTTCTGTTGTCCGGAATAAAAAGCCTTTCGTTGACGCTTTAATCATCGCAAGATCATTAAAAGAATCCCCGCTTGCAACCGTCGTGCACCCAACCGACTGAAGGGCGCGCACTGTCGCACGTTTGCCGTCGCTGCAGCGCATTTTGTAGCCGGTAATTTCACCGGACGGCAGCGCCTCCAGCGAATTGCAAAAAAGTGTCGGGAATCCGAGTTTTTTCATCAGCGGGAAGGCGAATTGCTCAAACGTATCGCTTAAAATAATCACCTGCGTTATCTCTTTGAGCGCATCGATAAACTCCCGCGCACCCGGCAGCGGATCAATTCCTGAAATCGTCTGCTGAATCTCGCTCAGCCCAAGTCCGCGCTCTTTCAGTATATTGAGGCGGAAACGCATTAACTTATCGTAATCCGGCTCATCCCGCGTTGTCCGCGCAAGCTCCGCAATGCCAACCGCCTTCGAAAATGCAATCCAAATCTCCGGAACCAAAACTCCCTCAAGGTCAAGACACGTAACAATCATTGTTTGCCTCACAAAATCATTTCTTGCCGCAGTATAACGCATTCTGCGAAGGTGAAATAGAGGGGGGGCGGACAGGGGAACAGAATCTTATAGAGTTTACTTGGTCGGCTGTCCGCTCCCATTTTGCTTATGGGCAAAATGGGCTAGAGGGAGAGCAAGTGATGCGGACAGGGGAATAGCATCCTACAGAGTTTACTTGGTCGGCTGTCCGCTCCCATTTTGCTTATATGCAAAATGGGCTAGAGGGAGGCAGAGATGAGGACAGGGTAACAGAATCTTACAGAGTTTACTTGGTCGTCTGTCCGCTCCTATTTTGCTTACAGGCAAAAGGGGCTAGAGGGAGAGCAAGTGATGCGGACAGGGGAATAGCATCCTACAGAGTTTACTTGGTCGGCTGTCCGCTCCCATTTTGCTTATATGCAAAATGGGCTAGAGGGAGGCAGAGATGCGGACAGAAAAAGTGCATCTTAGAGAGTTTACTTGGTCGTCTGTCCGCTCCCATTTTGCTTATGGGCAAAATGGGCTAGCTGGGAGCAAGAGATGAGGACAGGGCAAGTGCATCTTACAAGAGTTTACTTGGTCGGCTGTCTGCTCCCATTTTACTTATATGCAAAATGGGCTAGCTGGGAGCAAGAGATGAGGACAGGGCAAGTGCATCTTACAAGAGTTTACTTGGTCGTCTGTCCGCTCCCATTTTGCTTACAGGCAAAATGGGCTAGATTGGAGGCAGCGATGCGGACAGAAAAAGTGTTTCCTATAGAGTGGAAACGGCAATAAGAGTGCAGGGCCTGCTAAACGGGTTACGCATTTCGCTTTTCGCCCTGATTTTCTGCAATTTTCTGCGTATGCAGCTTCCGAGCAAGGTAGATAAACGGTGTGTCGAGTAGGCTGGTGAAAATATAGATGATATAGCACGAAAGCGTAAGCGGGATGAGCTGTTTGAGTGGATAGACGCCGAGAAAGGCGCCGAAATTAAAGAGCACAATATTGACAAGCTGCGAAAGAAGCGTCGAACCGTTGTTTCTAAGCCAGAGCAGCCCCGCGCTGCTGCCGGTTCGCCGTTCGGTGAACGACCACCATGCGTGGTACATGTGCACGTCGAAGAATTCCGATATGGCATAGGCAAGGAGACTTGCAATAAGAATGCGCGGCGTATTTGAAAAGATCGTTTTAATTGCCGGCATTGCAAAATCATTTTCGGCTGGAATGTAGCGCACCCACATAAAGGAAAAAATAATGAAGATGAATGTCGTGGCAATACCGGTGAGTACGCCTTTATCGGCGCTTTTTTTGCCGTATAGTTCGCTGAGTATGTCGGTTGCAAGAAAACTTGAGGCGAAAACCACGTTGCCAAGCGTTTGATCCATGCCGAATGCGTGGACAAGGACGGTTACTTCGATATTTGCAAGCAATGCGCAGACGGCAATCCAGACATAAAGGCCGATTTTTCCGAAGATTCGATGAAAGACAAGGACTGACGAGAATGATAATCCCAGCGAGATAATTAAAAGAATTTCGTTTTGCATTTTATCCTCCTACGATAAAAATGATGTGCGTTGAGTGAGCGCTGAACCGAATAGGGCAAGCGCCGAAAGAATATACATACCGGCTGCTGCATACGCCGCGGGAAGGAATGTATGCAGCAGCCAGAGTGTTTCAAGGTATGCGGGCATAAGGGCTGCTGCCGCCAAAAGCATCAGCTTAGGCAGCGCGGTAAGCGGCGTACCGAACCGGATGCGGTAGACCAGATGCGCCGTATGCAGCAGCAGAGCAAGGAAAAGCAGCGGCTTTATAAATAAGGTGAAAAAATAGAATGCTTTTGCAGCGATGATGCAGTACGGCATATATACGGCGTAAAAAGACGCGCAAAGCGGAAAGAATGCCGTTGTTTTATCGGTAGTATTGCGCTTGGAAGAGATACAGTACGTTATATACAGAATTATTGCCGGAAGCGCATATTCTCTTGCGGAAAAATACAGAAAATTGGGGAATATGTCATATTCTGTAATTCGGTGCATGAATGAAATCCCTGCGCTAAGCGTTGTGATGATAACTCCGGTAACAAAACCGGACAGAGCGGCAGTTCTTTGCGCCGCGCTTTGGCTCTGAAAACAGCTAATTGCGATACAGCACGGCAGTAAGAGAATGAGAAAAAGAAACATAGTCGCAGATTAACACAGAATGCAGCCCAGAACAAGGCGGATGGATTATTTGACACGGATGCTCATTTTTGAAAAATGGTAGCGCCGTTGAATACACGGAACTCAGTTTTTGCAAAGGCTGCCCAAAAAATAAAAAATAAGCAATAAT
>CAUTOX010000021.1:0-24057 GCA_963539665.1 uncultured Treponema sp. | reverse complement strand
CGGAGCACGATGCCCCGCACTCGCATGGCCACGATGGAGCGCATACGCACGAACATGACGGCTGCGCCTGCACGGACAACGCACACGCGGCGGAGCACGATGCCCCGCACTCGCATGGCCACGATGGAGCGCATACGCACGAACATGACGGCTGCGCCTGCACGGACAACGCACACGGAGCGGCGCACGACGCCCCGCACTCGCATAGCCACGGTGAAGCGCATCCGCATGAACACGACGGCTGCGCCTGCACGAACAACGCACACGAGACGGCGCACGATGCCCCGCACTCGCATGGCCACGATTGCGGCCATCATCATGCATCGGGGGGCGCGGGGTGCTCTTGCTGCTCGAATATGCATTGCGGCTGCGGCGGGCACGAACACGCGCTGCAACTCAAGCAGCTCATTGGGGCGGCGGCGTTGTTTGCGGCTGCGGCTGTCATAAAGCATCTGTCGATTCCGCTGTTGGACGCGGAGTTGCCGCTCACCGGAAACACGCGGGATTTTGCGTCGGGCGCACTCTTTCTTGTTTCGTACCTGCTCTGCGGAAAGCCTGTCGTGTTGCAGGCGGTGCGCAATATGCTCGGCGGGAGGCTTTTTGAGGAGCAGTTTCTGATGACCGTTGCATCAATCGCGGCGGCTGGTTTGGGGCTGCATGGCGAAGCTGCGGCGATCATGCTGTTCTATCAAGTCGGGGAGTTTTTTCAGGATTACGCGGTTGACAAAACGCAAAAGTCAATCCGCGCCCTCATGGACATTCGTCCCGATAAAGCGACGGTTATTCGGAACGGAGCGGCGGTTGAAGTGCCGGCGCAGGATGTGCGGGTGGGCGAATGCGTACAAGTCAAGGCAGGCGAGCGGATTCCGGTTGACGGCGTTATCATAAAGGGCGCTTCGTTTGTCAACAACGCGCAACTGACTGGCGAATCGGCTCCGCTTGAAGTGCGCGAAGGCGCCGAAGTTTTTTCCGGTGCGCTCAATCTGCGGGGGCTTCTCGAAATTCGGACGAGCCGGCCGGCGGAAGAATCGGCTGCGGCGCGGATTATTAAGCTCACGCAGGAATCGGCGGAAAAAAAGACGCGGACAGAGCGGTTTATCACGCGGTTTTCAAAGGTTTACACGCCGATTGTCTGCATCGCCGCGCTGCTGGTTGCAACCGTTCCCGCGCTCTTAACCGGCGACGTGCGCACGTGGATTGCCCGCGCCATCATTTTCCTCGTTGTCTCTTGCCCATGCGCGATGGTTATTTCCGTGCCGATGGCGTTTTTCAGCGGCATCGGTCTTGCAGCGCGGAAAGGCATCTTGCTGAAAGGCAGCAGAAGCATCGAAGCCCTCGCAAATCTGAAAACGGCGGCGTTCGACAAAACGGGTACGCTGACGAAGGGAACATTTACCGTAACCGAAGTCCATCCCGGCGCGGCGGCGTTTTCTGCAGAAGAATTAGTTGCGCTTGCCGCTCATGCAGAGGCGTTCTCCGATCATCCGGTATCAAAGTCGCTCAAGGCCGCGCATCACGGCGAATGCTGCCGGAACATCAAGACGGCTGACGCGGAAGAAATGAGCGGCATGGGGATTCGGATTACCGTCGATGGGCGAACGGTTCTTGCGGGCAACGAAAAACTCATGGCGGAAAACCATATCGATTGCGCAATGCGCTGCCTCGCCGATGACGCGGGAACGCTCGTGCACATTGCGGTTGACGGCGCGTATGCCGGACATATCGTGATTGCCGATGAAATTAAGCCGGACGCGGCGCAGGCGGTGGCGGATTTAAAGCGGCTCGGCGTTCGGAAAATCGTCATGCTTACCGGCGATGAATCGAAAACAGCGCACAAGATGGCGCAGGAAGCAGGCATTTCCGCCGTGTACACAAATCTTTTGCCGGAAGACAAAGTGCATAAGATTGAAGAATTGCTGCAAGACCTTGAAACAGGCGGAAAAAAATGCGGCGCGCTCGCGTTTGCAGGCGACGGCATCAACGATGCGCCGGTGCTCTCCCGCGCGGATGTCGGCATTGCAATGGGGGCGCTCGGCGCGGATGCTGCGGTCGAAGCGGCGGACGTTGTAATTATGAGCGACGAGCCGTCAAAAATCGCTGAAGCCGTACGCCTTTCAAAACGCACGCTCCGCATCGTCCGGCAAAACATTGTCCTTTCGCTTGGCGTTAAGGGCGCCGTCATGCTGCTTGGCGCAGCCGGCATCGCCGGTATGTGGCTTGCCGTATTCGGAGACGTTGGCGTTGCCGTACTTGCCGTGCTGAATTCTATGCGAATGCTTGCAAGCAAATCGGACGAGCATTGCGTGATTGGAGAAGAATAGCCCGCGCAGGCAATGCAGCTCCCGCCTGCCGCGTCTGCGTGCGCACTTGGCGCGCGGGCGGAGTTCCGGTACTCCGCTGCGCTATTTTCTTCTATATATATGGTCGTTTTTCTGGGATATGAGCGGGGCTGGCGCGTCGGGGGCGGACAGTTTTCCGTGCGAGAGGATTTTTGGGTAGACGGTTAGGCCGAGCTGTTTTTCGAGCGCGGCGTAGCGGCGCAGCTCGTAGGCATCGCCGATGACGACATTGATGCCGCTTTTACCGGCGCGGGCGGTGCGTCCGGCGCGGTGAATAAAAAAATCGGCGTCAGGCGGTACGTCCATTTGAATGATATGGGTGATGTCTGCGATGTCCAATCCCCGCGCCGCCAAATCGCTTGTTACAAGCAGCGCGCATTTTCCGCTTTTAAAGCGGTCAATATTCGTCTTACGCTGGCGGCTGTCGGCTTTGGCGTGGAGC
The DNA here is from genome assembly GCA_963539665.1 of uncultured Treponema sp. GTDB lineage: Bacteria > Spirochaetota > Spirochaetia > Treponematales > Treponemataceae > Treponema_D. Next base: position 21,276 of record CAUTOX010000021.1, on the reverse strand, counting down.
GCGGCGCATTCGATTTTTTTATACGACAGCTTTTCGGCGATATTTTCCGCTTGGTCGGCGCGCGACGTAAACACCAGCGCTTTTGCAGGCTGCGCGGCAAGCAAAAAACGTCTGAGCGTATCGATCTTATCCCGGCTTTCGGCATGGAGCGCCCAGTGTTCGATGCTGCGGGTAAGTACGTTTTCTGCTGGAAGGATGAGCGTTTCCGCCGGAAAGAAAAAACGCTGCGTTTTGCTGTCGGCGGTTGCGCTGCACGCAATGAGCTGCGCGTCTTTCGGCAGGAGGCTTTTGAGCGTTTCCGCTTCGGTTTTCAGCTCTTTTTTAATGAGCCGGTCAGCTTCATCAAAAACCGCAGCCATAACATTCTGAACTTTCAGCTTTTTGAGCCGAATGAGTTCGATGAGCCGAGCGGGCGTTCCGACTGCGATGCGCGGTTTTTCTTTCAGCGCTTCAATTTGCCGCTTGATCGGCGCGCCGCCAATAAAAAGCGCCGTCTTGTATTCGGAAACGGCGGCAACCATCTGCTTGATCTGCGATGCAAGCTCAAACGTCGGCGCGGCAATCAAAATCCGCACGGAATGTTCCAGCTCCGCACGCGCTGCGTCCTCCGCAATCAGGCGCGTCAAAAGCGGCAGCAAATACGCGAAGGTTTTGCCCGTCCCCGTTTCACTCTGAAAAATGATGCTCTGCCCTGCTAAAATCTTCGGAATAACCTGTTCTTGTACGGCGGTCGGGCGTTCGACAGACAGCGCGTACAGCCGCGTTCGCAACGCTTCATCGATAAGTGTAAATGCGGTGTGTTCCTGCATGGGCGCGAGTATAGCACAGGGAATTGAAATGTACTATAATCCGCCCCATGAAAATTGGAATAGACACATTCGGCTGCGACCATGCCCGTTCCGGTTTTGGGACGTATATCCTTGCATTTGCTGCAAATGCAGGGCACGATACTCGTTCTGCAATCGAACTGTTCGGTTCCGAAATCGATAAGTTTACCTACACGTCCGGCAAGGACATTCCTTTTAAGGCGCCCGATGTTGCCGACAGCTTGACGGCGGAGCGTTTTTGGCATTTTACCGCGTGCAATAAATTCTGCGCTCAGCAAGGATATGATGCCGTTATTTATCCGGCTCCGGAGCGCGTACTTCCGACATCGTTCAAGGTTCCCGGCATCGTTGTGGTCAACAGTATTCTTTCAAATCATGTTGACGGCAACAGCGACTGGATTCAAAAGCTGCAAATAAAGCGGGGATTGTATAAGGTTCAGAAAATTATTGCCGCCAGCGCATTCATCCGGGACGATTTGATTCTGCACGGAATCAGCGCGGACAAAATCGAAGTAGTGCACAACGGAATTGACCACAAAAGTTTTTACCCTGCCATTGCGCTTGATGCGGATGTCGTAGACATTAAACCGTTTGCCATTAAGCGGCCGTACTTCATTTACGGCTCCCGGCTTTCCGGCCCGGAAAAAAAGCATATCGAGCTTATTAAGGCGTTCACGCTGTTCAAGGAGCGGACGCAGCTTCCGCATCGGCTGGTGCTTGCCGGCGCCGACGCTCCGCCGTATTCTACAAAAATCCACAAAGCGGCCTTTGAATCATCCGCTTCTTCCGACATTTTTTTGACCGGCTTCTTTCCGCACGAAAGTTTTCCGCAGCTGTATGCCGGCGCCGATGCCTGCGTATTCCCGTCCGTCAATGAAGGCGTCGGGCTTCCGGTGCTAGAGGCGATGGCGACCGGCGTTCCCGTCCTGTGTTCCAATGCAGGGGCGCTCTGCGAAATGGCAGAAGACGCGGCGTTGTATTTTAATTCGGATAATATTGAAGAGATTGAACACGCGCTGGAACAAATCGTGTTCGATCAGACGCTTCACGCATCATTGTCGAAAAAGGGCATCGACCGCGCAGCTCTTTTTAGCTGGGAACGCACGGTAAGCCAAACCTTCGGCATTGCCGAACGCCTCATTGAAGCCTCCGCTCGCTCCCGCTAACCGTCTTATCCAGCCGCCGTTCCCCGCGCAAAATATCGGCAAAGCAATTCACACGGCTAGACGGATGTTTTATACTGTCCCGCGCTGCCCGCCCTTTCGGAAAACGCAACTGCCGGATGAGCGGGCGGCATACGGGCGCACATAACGGTTTCTACGAGCAGCCGGAGCGCGCTCAAGCTGCAATCTCGAAAAAAGAATCGCAAAAAGCGAGTTTTTCGAGATGCCAAAATATTTTTTCGAGGTTTGTTCGTCATGGAAACATTCGGAGTATGGGGCATCATTCCGCCCCTTCTAACCATTTCGCTCGCCTTTCTTACAAAGGACGTTATCATTTCGCTGTTCATCGGCATTCTGTCGGGGACGCTCATTGTCGCAGGCGGCAATCCGGGCGCAGCGCTCATGCAGCTCACCGATGCGGTTGCCGCCGCTCTTTCCGACGGCTGGAATATCCGCATCTTTTTATTCTGCGCCCTGCTCGGCGGACTTGTCGGCATGATGCAGAAAACCGGCGCCGCAGGCTCCTTCGGGAAATGGGCTTCGTCAAAACTGAAAACCAACACCGGCTCGCAGCTTATGACCTTCTTTTTCGGGATGCTTATCTTCATCGACGACTATTTCAATTCGCTTACCGTTGGAACAGTCATGCGCCCAATCAGCGACAAAACGCGCACGTCCCGCGCAAAGCTCGCCTACATTTTGGATTCAACTGCCGCGCCGGTCTGCATCATTGCGCCGATTTCCAGCTGGGTCGTTACGGTTATGTCGATTGTCAAAGACTCGGAGGGCTTTCAAAAGCTCGGCATTACGCCCTTCGAGTTTTTTATCAGCTCCATTCCCTACAATCTCTATGCGCTGACGGCGTTACTCTTGGTCGTGGCAGTTGCGATAACCGGACGAGATTTTGGGCCGATGAAGCTTTCAGAGCAGCGGGCGAAGGGAGGAACGCTTTTTAATTCGGAAAAATACGGCCAAACGACAAGCGGCAAGGCCGACGAATCCAATCCCCGCGCAAAGCCGGCCGATATGCTTTTGCCGATTGCCGCGCTGATTGTATCCGCGCTGTTTTTCTTTCCGGTAACAACGTGGCTCGGCGCGCTTGATGGGGAGGCGGTTACGACAATCAAACAGGCGATGGCGCAGATTCCGCTTGCCGACGCATTCAAAAACACCGACGCTTCCGTCGCGCTCTTTTACGCCATTATTTTTACGGTTACGGTAACGTACATTTACTATCTTGCGCGCGGCCTCATGGACATCAAAACGGCGGGAGAGACCTTGCAGGCGGGAATGAAACAGATGGTTCCGGCGCTCATTATTCTTACGATGGCATGGACAATCGGCGGAATTATTAAATCCTCGCCTGCGGATGGGGGCTTGGGACTGGGCAAGTTTATGTCAAAGCTGGTTGTGGACGGGAATTTTCCGTTTGCATGGATTCCGGTCATCGTGTTCATCCTGTCGGCGCTCATTGCCTTTGCAACCGGAACGAGCTGGGGCACCTTCGGCATTATGATTCCGCTGGTGATGCCGATTGCCGTCGAACTTGCCGAAACGCGGGGTCTTGCCTTCGCGCAAATCTCGAACGCCGCCTACATCAGTATTGCCGCAGTGATTGGCGGCGCGGTGTTCGGCGATCATGCTTCCCCAATTTCCGACACGACGATTTTATCGTCAACAGGAGCCGGCTGCCCGCATTTGGAGCACGTTGCAACGCAGATGCCGTATGCGGTTTTTACGGCTGTATGCGCTTCGGCAGGCTTTTTGGCAGGCGGCCTGACGATGAATATTACGGTTGCGTGGGCGGTCAACCTGCTGCTGTTTGCGACAGGCCTCATCGCGCTCCCGAAATACCTTTCGACAAAGTTCTGTAAGTCCTATCCGCCGGAAGCGCCGCAGTCGGCAGCATCAGGGTTTAAGGCGGACGGGGCGGACGGTAAAACTTTATCTTGAAGCTCTAACTTGGTCGCCCGTCCGCGTGTAGTTTTGCCAGAGGCAAAACTACAGGATTTATCGATGATAGCGGACGGAAGAACTTTATCGTGGAGATAGAACTTTGTCGTCATCCAGCAGCTTTTCCCCCGCCAGTTTGCAACGCAAACTGGATGCGGACGGCCGACTATACATTATCTGGCGGACTAAGTATTCCCGTCCGCCCCGCCCGCCTGCTTTGAGGTCATGCGGCAGTTTTTCCGTTGCTTTAAATTTTTCTGATTTTCGCTATTGTTAGAATACAGTTTTTTCCGGGGGTTGGGGGGAATTGTTTTTTACCCCCCCCCCCCCCCCCGAAGGAGTTTCTTATGAAATTATTGAAAAGAGCAGCCGCGGGGGCGGCGCTTATGGGTTTCGGCTTTGCATTTGCGCATCAGTCGATGACAAACATTTCTACATCCGGTTTGTTCGCTACGGATGTAGATAATTTTCTTGATGTCAATGAATGGCAGAGTGTTGAACCGGAAAATATGTTCGGCTATCTGGGATTCGGAGAAGACGGCAAGAGCAAGCTGCACCTTGGCCTTGCAAAACAGTTCGGCAGCTTGTACTTCGGCGTGGGCTTTGCAGGCATACTGCCGGGGTGGAAATCCGAAACGACAATAAAGAAGGATTCCAATGAAACGACCGTAAAGGCAGACGCAGCAAAAGCAGATGCAGCAGCAAACAGCGCGCAGGTTCACGTGCTTGCAGGCTTCGGCGACATCGGCATTCTGCTTGACGCAACATATACGCCTCAAAAAAGTAGCAACAAAACTACTACAAAATCGGAAGATTTTACTAACAACACAAACTTTGAATTAGACACCAACTTGAAATTCGGTTTTAATAAAATCGGCCCGCGCGACTTACTGTTTAAGTCTTTTGTTACCGTCGGCTTGGAATCAAAGGTCAATCGGACAGATAATAAGCAAGCGGACGGCAAGACACGCTTCACCGATAACAGCACATATAAGCTCTTGCTTGCCGGCGGTACGTCTTTTGACTACAAGACGGACGGGGCGTTTACGCAAAACTTCGGCATTGAGCTTGAGAATAAGAATGCGTTTCATGCGGTTGTAAACGGGAAACAATCCGATGACAAGAAAACCAAGCACATCGGCGGTTGGCATAATGAGCTTGAGATAACGCCAAAGTGGACGTTTACCTTTGAACCGTCGGAAGCGTTCGCCTTGAGTTTTTCTCCAGAAGTAAAAGTCAAGCTGCCGCTGATTATATCTGAGGATCATGTAGATTATGATGGGTCAAAAACATATAAGCCGAGAATGACAACCTTCGGCTTAAAGTTTAAGCCGGCACTGAATTTCGGTACGACATATTTTGTAAAACCGGAAAAACTGCGCTTCAATGCCGGTACAACGTTTGCCATAAGTGAAGAATTCGGCTGGGATTTTACAATAGACGAGAAGCGGAAGGATAATACAAAAGACTTTGACGCAGACAAGAAAGAAACGAAGACTGAATGGAAGTTCATGGAGCAGAATACCATTAAACTTAAGCTGAATACCGGTTTTACGCTCTTCTTGAACGATGCGGTAACAATTGATGCCAACTGGAACATATTTAATAACCTGCTTGATAAATTCAGCACCAACTTGCCAGCTGGCGACGACAAGAGCATTTGGCATACGGCAAACAAGCTGCTTGTCCACAACTTTGCGTTCTTAGTGTCTGTTAAGTTCTAAGGCGGACGGGATAACTTTATCGTGGAGATAGAACTTTGTCGCCCGTCCGCGTGTAGTTTTGCCAGCGGCAAAACTACAGGATGGCTCGATGGTAGCGGGATGGGGCAGGCAGATAGATTGCATCGTCAGATTTAATGCAGTCGGCTGCCTGCCTCACGTTTTGCTTGCGCATAACGTGCCAGAGGTACGTGTTATGAACGAGGCGGATAGATTTTATCGGTAGATTTAATGCGGTCGGCTTCGCGGTTTGCTTGTGCAAAATGTGCAGGGGCAGGCAGATAGATTGTATCCGTTAGATTTAACAGAGTCGACTGCCTGCCTCACGTTTTGCTTACGCAAAACGTGCAGGGGCAGGCAGATAGATTTTATTGTTAGATTTAACATAGTCGGCTGCCTGCCTCACGTTTTGCTTACGCAAAACGTGCAGGGGCAGGCAGATAGATTGTATCGTCAGATTTAACAGAGTCGACTGCCTGCCTCACGTTTTGCTTGTGCAAAACGTGCTAGAGGAACGTGTTATGAACGAGGCGGATAGATTTTATTGTTAGATTAAATGCGGTCGGCGGGCTGCCTCTCGGTTTGCTTGTGCATAACGTGCAGGGGCAGGCAGATAGATTGCATCGGTAGATTTAATGCGGTCGACTGCCTGCCTCACGTTTTGCTTACGCAAAACGTGCAGGGGCAGGCAGATAGATTTTATTGTTAGATTTAACATAGTCGGCTGCCTGCCTCACGTTTTGCTTACGCAAAACGTGCAGGGGCAGGCAGATAGATTGCATTGTTAGATTTAATGCGGTCGGCGGGTTGCTTGCGGCGGGAAGTGCGGCGAATTGCATTGGCGGCGTTCGGTTGGCGCGGCTTTTTATCGTTCTGTATTAATGTTTTCCAATGCTTGCCACTTGGTCAGCAGCAGGGCGGGCTGGTAGGAGAGTTTTGATTTCCGTAAGCCTTCGATGCCTAAATCCTCTTCGCGATTGATAAACTCGTATTCCGTCAGCAGCTTTGCAAACTCATTGAAAACGACCGTGTACGCTCCATCTTTGTCAAACGGCGCGTAGGATTTTTCAAAATTAATGTCGAATGCCGCAGGCGAAATGCGCGAACCGACAGTCATTGCCGCAGGAACGCCGTCCGCGTACAAAACGCCGCCGGTCAAATTGAGCGGCTCTCTGTTCTGCAGGGCGGTTTGAATCATCTCAAGCTCAATTATCTTATCAAAACTCGATTCGCCGCTGTTTTCGGCAAACCACCGCTCTTCAACATATTGCGCGTCCTTCGCGTTCTGCTCAGTCAGCGGCTCAAAATGAATATCCGTGTGCGTTTTCATAAAATGAGAGACGTGATTGCGCTTTTTTTGCAGCTTTTTTCCGGCAAGCGAAGCCATCAGCGGCGTGCGATACAGATAATCGGCAAAATCGCGGTTTTCCGTGTAGGCGAACCGGCGCGGGGCAGCCAGCTCGAACAATCGCTTTTTGTCATCAGTCAGCAGGATGAGCTTAAAACGCCGCTGTTTTGCGTCAGCATCGGCTTTCAGCAGCGCGAGGGCATGAGCCAGATGCCGCGCATTTTGCTCAGAATCATCCGCATAATCAATTCCAAGCGGGGGCGCGTAAAAAAAATCGTCGGGATGCAGCTCATACAGCCGGAAGAGGCAGCCGTCATAAAACGCAATCTGAATGCCTAATTTCTTGCTATACAGAAACATGTTAGAAAACGCCTCGTCATTTGCAAGCGAATGCGATACCGCGGCTGCCGTTTGCGCAGCGTCAAAATCCGTTATTGTAGGAACGTGCCAGTCAAGCAAAATCGTTGTAACCTTCTTATTGCTACCGCCTTCCGTTGAAGTTTGCCAGCTGTTACGCTGTATGCCGAAAAGATGCGGCAAACGGTAGGATATGTGCAGTTTCTGCGGCGATTGCATCCGAATGAAGACATAATCGCTCGCAGTGTTTAAATGATAGTAAAAATAGGATGCGCTTTCAAGTCATTTATTGAGGCCAACGAAAATCAGTTTTTGCCATTTTCATAGGTTTGGGGGCGAAATTACCGAAAAAATACTAAAAAAATGCCTCATTTTTTCTAAAAACATCATAGAAATAGTTAGATTGCAATGTCATTTTCAAAAAACTCGAAATTTGGGCTAATATGCAAGTTGCCGATGAGGAATCTTGGCGTTTAACTACGGCAACAGTATTTGGTTGCCGCAGTTAAACCTCGCTTTTTTCAGCTCCTGTACTTCTCGCTGCATGGCAAGCCCTCGCTCGTTAAACGGCTTTTTGTCTGATGCGATCCTCTCTTCCTTTGCTCTTTGGCTACTCGCCTTCCTCTTGTCGGCAATCGTGTAATAATTGATTCCCAGCTGCTCGGCTGTCTTTTTCACTTCTAGCTCATCTGACAATAGCAGCGCCTGGTACTTAAATCCTTTACTGTATTTGACCATTGTTTTCATTCCTTTATTTTTCGGTTTTTGGGGACCAGAGGGCTTCTCTTTTATGATAACGGTTCCAGTTTTGCAAAGCAAAACTGGAGCAGCCTGTACAATGCCTCAAAGTTTTCTGACAATTTTTTACAGGCTGTCCTACAACATTCCCGACCTACTCACAAGTTTTCCTGAAGGCAAACGTGAAGCGGACGGCCGACAAAGCCAAATCCGGTGGATAAAGTTCATCCCGCTCGCCACATTACCGCCTCACTCGCAAGTTTTCCGCAAGGCAAACGTGAAGCGGACGGCCGACAAAATTAAATCTGGTGGAGAAAGTTTATACCGTCCGCCGCATTACTCTCGCCAGCTTTGCAAAGCAAAACTGGAGCAGCCTATACAATGCCTCAAAGTTTTCCGACAATTTTTTACAGGCTGTCCTACAACATTCCCGACCTACTCACACGTTTCCCGAAAACAAACGTGAAGCGGACGGCCGACAAAATTAAATCCGGTGGATAAAGTTTATCCCGTCCGCCCCATTACTTCATTGTCAAAAACGCTTTATAGCCGTTGTACGCTTGTTCAAGGTCGAACTTTGAGGTGAGTTCCCATGGGGCATGCATACTTAAAACGGAAATACCGGCATCAAGCACATTCATGCCGTATTTTGCAGCCAGATAAGCGATAGTGCCGCCGCCGCCCTGATCGACTTTCCCCAGTTCCGCCATTTGGTATGACACGGACGCAGCGCTCATCGCGGCGCGCAATGTTGCAATAAACTCAGGATTTGCATCGCTTGCGCCGCTTTTTCCGCGCGAACCGGTGTATTTGTTGAATACCAGCCCCCCATTCAGGAAGGATGAATTGTCTTTATCGAACAGACTGGCATTGAGCGGGTCAAATGCGGCGTTGACATCGCTAGAAAGCATCGTGCAGTTTGCAAGGCAGCGGCGGAGCGTCAGATCGCTGTAACCGTCTTCCGTGAGCGCAATGACTTCCGCCAATGCGTTTTCAAACAGGTGCGAGCCCATGCCCGTTGCGCCGACGCTCCCGATTTCTTCCTTGTCTACGCACAGGCAGCAGTTTGTCCGTGCAGGCGCATTGCTGTCGAGCAGGGCCTTGACGGATGTGAACGCACACGCGCGGTCGTCCTGCCCGTAGCCTAAAATCATCGACCGGTCAAAGCCGCAATCGCGGGTTTTGCCAGCCGGAACGATTTCTAACTCGGCGGATTCAAAGTCAGATTCTTCTATATTATATTTGTTTTTCAACAGCTCTAAGACCGCTTTTTTGCCCTTGTCTTTTTTCGACTTTTTATCTTTTTCATTTTCCGCATCATCGCCCTTTGACGGCATTGCCGAACCGATGACCAAATCCAAATCCTCGCCCTTAATCATCTCGGACGCTTTTTTCTGCATTTGCTCCTGCGCAAGATGCGGCAGAATATCTGAAATGCAGAAAACCGGATCATCATCGCTTTCCCCGATGTTGATTTGCACCGTCGAACCGTCTTTTTTGCAGACCACTCCATGAATGGCGAGCGGCAGCGTCACCCACTGATACTTTTTGATGCCGCCGTAATAGTGCGTGTTCAGGTACACGAGGAAATTATTTTCATAAATAGGATTTTGCTTTGCGTCGAGGCGCGGCGAATCGATGTGCGCCCCCAAAATATTTATCCCATCCTCCATTTTGCCTTCGCCGATATGAAAAAGCGCAACCGCTTTGCCCATTTTTTGCACATACGCCTTGTCGCCCGGCGCAAGTTTTCGGCATTCCGAAATGTCGGCATAGCCTGCTTCCCGCGCCATCTGAATAATTTGCCGGACGCATTCGCGTTCCGTTTTTCCGTTGTCCAAAAAATGCTTGTAACTTTCTATCAGTTTCTCGTTCATATAAAATCTCCTGTATATCCCATTCAGAAAATCATAATTTTCTTCTTTATAATAATTTATAAGTTTTGTTTTGTTAATACGAAAGGAAGCGCACGATGAAAGGATGAGGAGAAAATGTATCGCAGGATGCAATTTTGTCGGCCGCGCGTATGGCAAAGCGTTGTCGGCCGCGCGTACGTTCTACGCAGTATCGGCGCCTCTTGCCGCCGGCGCGGAAAGGAGCGTACCGAAGTCTACGCCGGTAAGGTTTTCCAGCTCAAGGACTGCGCCGATGAGCGCATACAGCTTTGACTTGAGGTTTACTTCCGCGCTGAGGAGGCGATCCGCCGCCGTTTGCAGATTGGATAAATCCGTCTTGCCGTAATTGTACGCAGTCCGCGACAGCCGATAGGTTTCCTCCGCCAGCTCCGCCGTCGCCTTGACCGAACTAATTTGAGAAAGCAGCAAATCAATTTTCCGAATGTGGTTTTCCTTTTCGACCGCCGCGCCGTTCCGCTCGTTTTCAAGCTCAAGCGCAGCGGATTCCGCCGCAGATTTGGCCGCACGGATATTCAGCGCACCGGAAGACCACGGCAGCCACCCGTCAAGCGGCAGCGTTACGCCCGCAGAAAGCCGATTCGTTTCGTCCCATTGGTCAAACTTCGAGTTTTTCGATTTTCCGTAACTGAATCCCGCGCTTACCGTTGGCGAATACGCGCCGAGCCGCGCAGAAAGCAGCGTATTCCGTGCGGCAGCAAGTTTTCTTTCCGCGCTTTGAACCGTTAAGCCCTCGCCCAGCGTAGCCAGTCGGCTTTTTAGCTGTTCGCTTCCGAGTTTTACCGCCTCATCAAGCGAACCTTGCAGCTCAAGCTCCGTATCCTGCGCAATGCCGAGCGCCTGTTTGAGAGACGCTAAATCGTTTTCAAATGCAACCATCGCCGCTTCGAATTCCGGCTTTTTCTGTTCATAATTGACGCGGCTGGTAAACGCATCCAGCTCCGAAATCTGCCCGTTCTTGAATTTCTCCTGATTCTGCCGGTACTGCGCTTCGCTCGTTTCCAGATTCCGCTTTTGCAGCGCAATATTTTCTTTTTCATACAGGAGGCCGTAAAACGTTTTCCTGACATTTAATTCAATCTTGCGGAGCGTTTGCGCGTAGGAAATCTTGCCGCTTTCGTATTCAAGTTTTGCGCCGCGCATTGCCGCATACAAGCCCGCCGTCAACGTCAGATTCACGCTGCCGGAAAGCGACAGGTTTTGCACCTCCGTTTCCGGAAAATGCGAAAAATCGGCATGGAGCGAGGCCGAAGGGCTGATGCCGTTCCAAGAAAAGAGCTGCTTTGCTTTGAGCAGACCGAGCGACTTCTTTGCAAGTTTTACGTTTACGTTATTTTCGAGCGCAAAATGCACCGCATCATCGAGCGTCAAAGAAAGACGGCTTACGCCCGTTTGCGCCGCATCGCTGACGGCTGCCTCCGCATATCCGTAAGACAGCAACATAACCGCCGCCAAAAATGCAGCTCTCAAAATTGTAGATATTTTTTTCATGCCAGCCCCTAAAATTGAGGGCGATTATACAAAGATAAAATAAGAAATGCTATCGATTAGTAAAAGCATTCAGCGCCGCTTTCTTGCAGACCTTGCCGAATGCCCCTTGCAATTTTCTTCCGGTAGTATTTTATTTCCGCCAGTAATCCGGCAAGAAGAATATAATCATCGTGTACAGCTCCAAGCGTCCGGCTAGCATGGCGAAAGAGTACCACCATTTTAAAAGCGGCGGCAGAAAGCCGTAGTTGCAGCTGGGGCCGAGCGCACCGAATGCGGGTCCGACGTTGCCGACCATGGAAAGGGATGCGGTAAAGGACGAAAACAGATCCAAACCGGCAAAGGCTCCTGCAAGCGCGGTGATGAGGACGAGCAAGAAATAGAGAACCATAAAAGCGGCGACGTTAAACACAATAGCCTTTCTGCCGGCGTTTCCGTTTAGGCGGATGGCAAACACGCCGTGCGGATGCAGCATCTTTCGGGTTTCGTTTTTGAACTGTTTGAGCAAGATGACCCAGCGGATGACTTTGACGCCGCCTGCCGTTGAGCCGGACGAGCCGCCGACAAAAAACAAGAGCAAGATAAAAAACTGCGCGCACGGCGGCCACAACGTATAGTCGGCGGTTGCAAAGCCGGTTGTCGTGAGAATCGTGGCGGTTTGGAACGATGAATAGCGAAACGCGCTCCCCCACGAACCGTAAAATGTCCGAGTTGCAAGGGTGAGTGCGATCGCAACGGAAACCGTAAAGGCGGTATACGCCTTGAATTCGGAATTGGCGGTGATTTCTGAAAATTCCCGCATGAACACGTAATAATAGAGGCTAAAGTTAATGCCTGCCAAAAACATGAACACGGTGCAGACCGCATCGATTGCGCCCGATTGATAGGCGCCGATGCTCGCATTTCTGGTAGAAAATCCGCCGGTACCCAGCGTCGCAAACGCATGAGAAAGCGCATCGATAAAATCCATCTTGCAGAGAAGCAGCAAGGCGGTTTGCAGCGCCGTCAGGATGAAATAAATCAGCCATAGGAATTTTGCGGTTGTCGTGATTTTCGGGGTGATTTTTCCTTTTTCCGGCCCCGTCGTTTCCGCCTTGATGAGCTGGAAGCCGCCGACGCCAAGCAGAGGCAGCAGCGCGACGGTCAGCGCGACAATTCCCATGCCGCCGAGCCAATGCGTCATGCACCGCCACATATTGATGCTGCGCGGCAACGATTCGACTTCGCTTAAAATCGTTGCGCCGGTTGTCGAAAAGCCGCTGACGCTTTCGTAGAACGCATCGGTAAACGACGGAATTGCGCCGCTAAAAAAGAGCGGCAGCGCGCCGAACAAGCTGGTAAAAAGCCACGAAAACGCAACGACAACGAACGTGCTGCGGATGGTCAATTTCATTTTCCGCGTTTTAAACGGAATGTTCAGCCCCAGAACGATAAGCCAGCTTGCCGCCATCGGAATGACGAAGGCCGGAATGACCGCAGTTTCGCCGCAAGCAAGCGCAGTAACGGCAGGAATTGCGAGCGTTGTGCCAACGATGCCCAAAAGAATCGATAGAATTCTGAATAACGTAAGTACCATGTAAATCCCCGCGCTACTCGTTTTTGCTGCCGAAAAACTCCAGCACCTTCAGCGTGTGCTCAGAGTCCGCAATGAGCGCCAGATGGTCGCCCGTTGCAAAAACGGTTTCGCCGTTGACGATTTCGTAGTCGCTTTTTCCTGCATGACGCACCAACAGGACAAGAAATTTGCCCGGCTGCGCGACATCTTTCATTTTCCGGCCGTTGACTTTTGAGGCGGAAGCAAGCTCGCACTCGATAATTTCAAGCTCGCCGTTCGTAACGGTGTGAATCTCCTTGACCGACTTTCCGCGCATATGGCTCATAATCGAATCGACAACAACATCTTTGAGCGCAACGGTTACGTCCACGCCGAGTTTCTGCGCAATCGCAGCGAATGCCGAATTGTTTACCAGCGCAATCGACTGCCGGACTCCGAGCGATTCCAGATACGCCGCAAGCACCATGTTGAGTTCGTGGTTGTGCGTCGCGCAAATCGCCAAGTCAAAATGCGGAATGCCCTCTTCCTGCAAAAACAGTTCGTCCGCCGCGTCTCCTTTGCAAATATGCGCTTCAGGAAAACGCTCCGACGCGCTTTTAGTGAGCTGGTCGTCTGAATCAATTATCACGACTTTCTGCGAATTCTTGTGCGCATTCCCGCCGATCCATTTCAAAAAACCGTTGCGGCGCGGCTGAATAATTTTTTCTGCAACAAGACTTCCAATTCGCCCCGCCCCAACGATGACAATTTTCCGCAGCTCCTGCTGCTTTGAACCGCACAGCTCAAGGATGGCCGGCACGTCCTCTTTGCGGCTCAACACGCCGATGGTGCAGTTTTCCGACATTTCCGTTGAACCGGTCGGCAAAGACGGCTTTCCGTCAATTTCGACATAGGAAACCAGCAGATGGATGTCGGTGAGGCTCCGCAAATCCATTAAAGTTCGGCCGGAAAGCGGGCTGCCCTTCATAACCCGCACGCGCGAAATCTGCATCTGCGATTCGCCAAAGGTTACGACGTTGCTGACCGCTCCGCTTTCAACCGCTTTGACAATCGCATCGGCGGCTTCAACATCGGGGTGAATCATATAATCGATGCCATAGAGCGGCCGATGCTTGCCGGCAAAGGTGTTGGCGTGCGTTTTGCGCGCTTCGGCAGTGTTCACGTAGTAGGCATAGTTGCGAACGCGGGCGATTTTTAGAATGTCGGGATAAATGGCATCGACAAGCGAACACGTTATCATGTTCACCTCGTCGCTTGTTGTAAGGCAGACGAGCACATCGGCCTTTGCAATTCCTGCTTTTTCGAGCGTATCAAGGCTATTGCCGTCGGCAGAAATAATCGTACAGTCGAGCCGGTCTGTCGCATGGCGCACAATTTCCTCATCATTATCGATGAGCGCGACATTATTTTTTTCGTTGATTAAAAGACGCGCAAGCTGAACGCCGGTAAAGCCTGCGCCAATGATGACAATTCTCATGAAATTTTACGTTATGCCGTTACTCTTTGTCGCCTGCGCCAAACGAGCTTTGTTGCGCGGCCAGCTTTGAACGCCGTCCGGATTCAATAACGATTGCCGCAACCACTGCCGAAGCCGTCAGCGCCGCCGTTGCCGCTTCAAGCAAGGCGCCCGGCAAAACAATCCCCATGATGACAAGAAACCCCTGTCCGCCCATAGCGGCCAATGTTTGCGTGCGCAAGAATACATACAGCGAGCCGATAACTGCCGTCGTATGCGCCAAAGAGCTAATGAAGGCCGCCGCCGCCGCCGTTATGTTGCGGGGACAACGCGGAATCATATTGATTGCCGTAACCAACCCGTAGGCGCACAGACCGAAGGCCAGCCGCGGCAACACCGAACACAGCGGATTTACAAACAGGGGATCCAAAACGCTTCCCGTACTGACCGCCGCATTCATAAGACTTGTCAAACCGAATATCAAACTCGTAACCGCCGCGCCCGGCAACCCCGCAAGCGCCGCCGCAAGCACAACCGGAATGTGCATAATCGTAAACGAAATCGTCCCTGTTTGAATGTATCCAAGATGCAGACCGGGAATCCCAAGCAAAATAGTCAGTGCGCTCAACGCGCCGGTAATCGCAATTTTTTTATTCCTGCTATGAATCAGCGTCATTTCACTCATGTAAAGCTCCTCAATTTAGAATATTTGCAAAACCTTACCATATATTAGGGGGATTTTCAAATATGGGAAGAAGCAGGCGGGGGCCGGCGGGAAAAAGCGCTTTTAGGATAGAAGGGCTTGGCCGCCAGCTTCTAGTTTCGCAAGTGCGAAACTGGCTAGAGGCTTGTAAATGGCAGGCGGGATAAGAGCGCGTTCAGTGTTTGGGACATGGCCGCCTGCTTCTTGTTTTGCTTGAGGCAAAACAAGCGAGCGGGATTACGGCAGAGGGGATAAGTGCCTTTGGACGGGATGCCTTTTGAAGCCTTATGACCTATATATTCAGGCAAAACTTAATTTCCCTGGCGTAAAACTCCTTCCGCTTGTTTGAAGATTTTTTTTATGCTACTTTACCGCCATGAATAAAGAGTTGTTTGCGTTATCGTATTCTATCCGAAAACAATTTGAACGGCGCGTACTGTTGGTAATTTCATTTGCCATCGGCATTTTTGCCGTTGTCAACCTGATTGCGGCATTTGTTATATTTCCTGTCCGTCAACATTCCGTGTCGATGCAGCCCGATATTGCAAAAGATTCCTGCCTCATGTTTTCGCCGCTCAAAAAAACATACGGGCGCGGCGATATTGTACTCGTCCGGCCGCTGATGCGCATCGAAAAAAGGCTTTCGCAGAACGCGCTCGACATGGCTATTGGATTTTTTACTGCGCGACAGCTTATTCCTTCGGCATGGAATGGCGCAATGGGCGGCTCTCCGCTTGTTCGGCGCGTCATCGGGCTGCCGGGCGACACGATATATATGCGCGATTACGTGATGTACATAAAACCGGCTGGCGAAAAATCATTTTTGACGGAATTTGAGCTCATCGCAAAGCCGTATAATGTCAATATTATTGCGCCGCCTGCCGCATGGGATGTTTCTATTGGCGCAAATGGTTCATTTGAAACGCTCGAACTTGCCGAAAACCAGTATTTTGTTTTAGGGGACGGCCGCGTTACCTCCATCGATTCCAGAATGTGGGGGCCGGTACCAAAAAAATCTATCTTGGCAGCGGCGGCGCTTTCTTATTTTCCGTTCAACCGCATTCGATTCTTCTAAGTGCCGTCTTGCTCTCTGTACATTCACATTCCCTTTTGCGTATCGAAATGCGCGTATTGCGATTTTTTCAGCATTCCATGTGCGAAGCGGCAAGTTCCCGATGCCTATATCGATGCACTGTGCCGGGAAATCGCATTTCGTGCGCAAAAATATACCGTTCGCCGTTGGAACACTGTGTATATCGGCGGCGGCACCCCCAGCCTTCTCTCTGCCGAACAACTGATGCGCATTATGACGACGGCAAAAACCGCTGTGCCGCACACGGCGGAGATTCCCGAAGTTACCATTGAAGCTAATCCCGATGACATTACCGGCGCATTTCTCGAAGGGGCAAAAAACGCGGGCATTACTCGTCTTTCGTGCGGCGTACAAGCGCTTGAACCGGGGCCGCTTGCATCGGTAAAACGCAGGGGCAGTATACAAACCGTGCGCACGGCGCTTACTCTGATTGCTGACCAGTGGCACGGCGCATTTTCCGCCGATATGCTGTGTGCGCTGCCCGGTCAAACGGAAGCCAGTTTCCTTGCAGGACTTGACGAGCTGCTCCGCTACCACCCTAACCACATATCGCTGTATTCTCTCATTATTGAAGAGGGGACGCCGCTCGGAAAAGCGGTACGCAGCGGCACGCTTCCATACGATGATGATACGGCAGATGCGCTGTGGATTAAGGGGCGAGATTTTCTTATCGAACAAGGATTCCGGCAATATGAAGTGTCTAACTTTTGCCGCGGCACGGCGGAATCGTTGCAT
Organism: uncultured Treponema sp.; assembly: GCA_963539665.1. Taxonomy (GTDB): domain Bacteria; phylum Spirochaetota; class Spirochaetia; order Treponematales; family Treponemataceae; genus Treponema_D. The sequence continues at coordinate 4,226 of CAUTOX010000021.1, read as the reverse complement.
AATCAAGCATATTGGAAGCTCAAGGATTATATCGGATGCGGCGCAGGAGCGACGGGCACGGTCTACGGCAATCCGGCGCGGCGTTGGACAAACTGCCGCAACATCGATATTTATTGCCGCTTTTGGAGTAGAAATGAAACCGGGGCAATTTCCGACAAGGCAATTCCGCAAGAAATAGAAACGCTTTCCATCGATACAGTAAAATTTGAGTTTTTCATGCTAGGTTTACGGACGGCAGACGGAATATGCGCCGAAGATTTTGCAGAACGCTTCGGAATGCCGATCCCGCCACATATACTACAAACATTTGCCGATTGGCAGCGCAAGGGACTTATGCAGTATACCCAAAAAGGCAGCAAGCATTTCTATTCCCTGAATAGCAGCGGGCTTTTATTTCTCAACAAATTACTTGTAGAGATTTTGTAACAACATCTACTTCATCACGCTCGGAAAACAAAAAAACGTCCGCGATGCTATCATTGCGGACGTGTAAAAAGCGGCAATCAACAATCCCGATACAAGTATCGGGGCATTAAACGCTCTGTTCGAATAAAATTAAACCGTAACTCCGGACTCAAAAGTCAGTACGCCATGTTCAGTTTTCTCTGAATGGTGCATACCGAATTCCGGCTTCCAATGAATACGGAACATCGAAATGAAACCGCTTGAAATAAAAAGCGATGAATACAAACCGCTTACCATGCCGACCATTAATGCAAGCGAAAAATCTCGTATGCTTCCAGTTGTAAACAAAAACAGTGCAATAACCGCAAAAAGCGTCGTTACCGTAGTAATAATGGAACGGCTGAGCGTGTTATTCAGTGAAATATCGAGCAATTCATTAAAAGTCTGCACTTTTTTCATCCGCAAATTAAAACGCACCCTGTCAAGAATAACGACCGTATCGTTAATCGAATATCCTACGATTGTCAGCACGGCGGCAAGCACGGTTGTTGTAAATTCCATGCGGGACCACACGATAAACGTAAACATGATGAGCGCGTCATGCACAAGCGCTACGATAGCGCCGAGCGCAAAATCCCAGTGGAACCGAATTGCGGCATACGCCCAAATCAACAAAAATGTCATTCCTAAAAAAAGCGCCGATTTTTTTGCAAGACTCTTAGAAAAACTTGAACCGATAAAGTCCGTTTTAAGAAGAGCGACCTTTTCGCCGCCAAATTTTTCGCTCAATGCAGCAGTTATCGCATTCTGAATCGACTGGCTGGACTCAGCTTCCGACGAAAGTCCCGCCCTAATTTGGAAAGAGTGGAAATCGCCATCGCCAAGTTTTTTTATAGAAATGCCGGAAATGGACGAGAGCGCAGACCGGATATCCTCAACGCTCAGCGGCTCATTTTTTGCATGAAGGTAAAACGGCGTATTTCCCAGTACCGGCGAAACTGAAGAATCAACGAATAGGGCTTCGGCTGCCTCCGAACCATCGCTTTTCAGCTCCATATTGACAACGGCATCATCATTTACCGCGTCCGCCACCGCTTTTACCGTAGGGTACTCGGCATACGGATAGGATTTCGTTTCATTCTTTGCGCCAGTACCGCTGACAATGATTTGCATCGCGTCTTTTCCCAGATCAAGCGTCACTTTTGCATTCCCCGAATATCGAAGTTCCGCACAAACTGGCGAAATGCGAATCTCATTTATAAGCCCCGGCTTAAAATCGATGCCGAAATTAATTCCACGTGTAAAGAAACCGGCAATCCCGAACAAAATTACCGCCGAACTGAATATCGCACATGGAACAAACGCCTTGCTGAATCGGATAATCTTATTTTCCATTATTTAATCCTCCAGCTTATGCTCAATCTTTGAGCATGAAACACATCCGTATCAAAATCAAATATGAGGCGAGAAACAAACAACGCCGTAAAGACCGATGATACTACGCCAATTGCAAGACTTACGGCAAATCCCTGAATCGAACCAGTACCAAGCTGCGAAAGAAAAATCGCCGCAATAAAAGTGGTAATGTTCGAGTCCATAATCGCCCAAAACGCATTGTCGAATCCTGCTGTAATGGCCGCCTGACGACTTTTACTTTCCGCAAGTTCTTCCTTTATACGCTCAAAAATAATGACATTCGCGTCAACCGCCATGCCGATTGTCAAAATCATACCGGCGATACTCGGCAGCGTCAGCGTCAAATTGAACGCAGACAGAACGCTAAACATAATGTAGAGATTGAGCACCTGCGCAACAACAGCATTAATACCGGAGCCTTTATAAAACACAAGCATAAATACAAGAATTGCAAGCAGCCCCAGAATAACCGCTTTGATGCCCTGATTTATAGCTAGATCTCCGAGCGATGCGCCGATAACCTGTTGACTTTCGACCGAAAGCGGCACGTTGAGCCATGCAGTCTGCAATACTTTCTGCAAATTCTGCGCTTCTTCAAGTCCAAAACCGGTAATAGCAACGCGACCGCCTGTAATGGCATCGTTTATGCGCGCATAGGACTTAACTTTATTATCGCTTACAATCGCAAGGAATTCATTTTTGTGATTACCGGTAAACGTACCGAAAATATCTGCGCCTTCAGAATCCAGTACAAAATCAACTTCCGGCCGGTTCGTCAAGTTGTCAGAACCGACTTCCGCCGACTTAATATGCTGCCCATCAAGCGCAATTTCTTTTTTCACCACCAAAAAACCAATACGCTCGTCAAGGCCGTATTCATCCTTCGTGTACTGCCCCATAACTTCGCAATCGTCAGGAATAACCGATGGATCAATCAGCTCTCCCGCCGCATTGAATGTCGTCGCTGCATTCCGGCGGTAATATTCCTTAAAGCGTTCAGTCGCATCGCTATCGACCAATCGGAAATTCAGAATTCCCTTTCCCATGATAATGGTATTAATCGCATTTGCATCTGCGGCGCCCGGCATTTCTATATAGATACGGTCTTCCCCCTGCTGCCGAATAACCGGCTCCGTAAGACCGAAGCGGTCAATCCGTCCGCTGAGCGTTTCAATCGCCTGCGCCATTGCATTTTTCTTAAACTGCTCTACATTGTCGGTCGCAACGGAATCCCCTTGCGATGCGACTGCAGCGTCTAAATCTGCTTTTACGATGATACTCATACCGCCGTTTAAGTCGAGGCCGAGCTTTACGGAATTTTGATAGAATCGCTTTGCTTTCAAAATATCATTCCGGTACTTCGCCTGAATAGCATCAAGAAATTCCGATTCATTCAAGTATGCGCCGAGAACGGAAGAAACCGTCATCTCTGACGGCGCTTTTTCTTTCATCTTCCGGTATTTTTTTGCAGCGGCTTTGGCCAGCCACGCATAACGCGGTTCTAGCATACCTGACGGATTTTCTTTTGCCGCGTCTCGAATCACAAGAACATCAGCCGATGCCTGTGCTGTCGCATAATCCTTAATGTTTTCCAAAGAGCCGAGCGCAAGAGCCTGCACTTCCTTGGGAGTTCCATAATACCAACTTATAGAAGTCCACAAAAACGCAAAACACAGCGCAAGAACTGCCAAAAGAATAAAAAAACGGGCACGTTTAGTCATCTCGTTTCACTCCATTATTACAATTCAATTTATTTTGTTTCTGAATTTTGCGCCGTAGCCGCAGTATCAGATTCTTTTTTGTCTTTTTTTGCGTCTGTTTCAACACCGGTTATCGCAGATCGGCTGAATTCCAACTTACAATTATCATCCACTTTTACAATTACCGTTTTTTCCTTTGTCGATGAAATTACTCCGTGAATCCCGCCGGCAGTAACAACCTTGTCGCCCTTTTTCAAAGCTGCAATCTTTTTTTCCATTTCTTTCTGCTTTTTGTTTTGCGGGCGTATCATGAAAAAATAAAAAATCGCAATAATTAAAATAAACGGCACCACAGAAGTGAGAAGTCCCATAGGACCAGACGCACTTGGCGCAGTTCCCGTCGCTGTTTGTAAAAAAGAAATGAATGGCATATACAATCCTTTTTGTGATTAAGTCATAAACTGACAAAAATCGATGATTTATAAGAATGTAACTAGAGTAGCATACTAGCCGATACGTGGTCAAGAAGAAATACGGAAATCACACGGAACTCAGTTTTTGCCATTTTCATAGTTTTTGAGGCCGAAATTACCGGAAAAATACTAAAAATCGCCTCATTTTTTCAAAAAACTGATATCCGTGTCTGTAATAACACGGAAATCAATTTTTGAATCACATCTGTCCATTATCTGTTTATTGAACTCA
>CAUTOX010000020.1:0-25139 GCA_963539665.1 uncultured Treponema sp. | reverse complement strand
CGGGGCGGACTGCAGGAAACATATGCGGTTTCAAGCAACGTTTTTGCAGTCCGCGACGGAAAAAGCATGACAATCAGCGAAGCGTTAACAAAGGCGGTTTTATTGCCGTATCAAAAAAACTGGCTCTCCGACACATCCGTCGTCAAAGTCTGGGAAAAATCGCGGCGTATCGGCGCGTCCTACGTGGAAGCCCTCTCGTGCGTTATGAAAGCAATGCTTTCAAAGTCAGACGGCGGTATGAACGTCGGGCGGCAGAGAACAGAGGGTGAAAAACTTAACCTCGTTACCGCCCTAACAAGTTTTCCTCACGGAAAACGTAGGGAAAAAACGGATTTGATGTTGCCGCATTTTGGGCGCACGTCTTGGGAATTGCCTGCTCCGCTATGGAAGAAGTGGTTATCGTAGACGAGGACAAAGATGTTCTTGTATACAAAATCCGCTTTGATTCCGGCTTTGAAATCGCAGTAAAATAAAGCTGTATTTTCGGGAAAATCCTAATGCCTTAGCCGCAGTCGAGCTTTTATATCGTATAAACACACGAAATGGTACGTAGCAAAAACCTCGCCTACGCGCAAATGGCACCCATTTTACAACTTTACATTCTATTAGTGCAGGAGAAAGGTGGAAAATTTCAAGTTCTTCAAAACTCGAAATTTGGGCTGATAAACTCTTGATACGCAGCTAGGATGGTTTGAAGATAAAAAAGAGTGGAAAAAGCTTGCCCCATTTGGGATGTTTTAGAGCATTGTAACGAGAAAAGGTAAGGAAACTCGTGAAAAGCGATACGTTATCACCAGTGTTACCGATGTTAACGCTTTGCTAATGGAGTGCGAAGCCATTGGCAATAGAAAATAACTTGCATTGGTGTTTAGATGTGCTGTTTTCTGAGGATGAGTGTACAGTTCTTGACCGGAATGCAGCGGAAAACAGAGCAATAATCAGAAGAATTATCTAAAACAGAATTAAGATGCCTCAAAACTGGAAACGTTAAGCATGGGAAAACGCGCTTATATCTATGGCGACAAGTTTAGAGTTAAAATCTTTTTTTCATGCAGATGCCCGGGTAAAAGACGGAACCGTATGTCGCTCTGGAGAATGTTTTTCGTAAAGGGACAAGCCATTATTTTCGTATACGTTGCCGTGCTGTTCTTCTGAAAGGTACAGGTCAGTATTCGGCAAAAGCAGGAGAACAAACCGAGAGGAGTTTTGTATCGGTGAATGCATGGGTGAAACGCTTTTTACCGAAGGTATTGATGGTTTGCAAACGCGCCCCGTCGCGACCGCAAACCAATTATGGATTGTTCAGACAAATATGCGGTGCGCTTAGCAAGCGAACAAGACGGACAAAGCGCGAGCAAAGCCCAAGAAGCATGGCAGCAGGCGACAGGCAAACACGCAAGTGATATAACATTCAAACATTTTGTATTCGCATTGGCGCAAGATATAAGCGTATAAGAACCTGTTTAAAGTTTTCCATACCTAATTTAAACTGGTTAAACGGAATAATTTTCATATATTCCAGGTTATTTATAATCAATGAGACATAAAATAAAGCTTATTTCGCCTTGAAACAGCGGTTTCCTTGGGAAAACAAAAAGTGTAAGGTTAATAATGCTTTGTAACACGGAAATCCGTTTTTGCCATTTTCATAGGTTTTGCGGTCGGCTGACAAAGCTTCATCCTGTGGATAAACTTCTTTCATCCGCTTTTGATATTGGGCGGAGATGTCCAAATTGGACTGTCGTTATATCACGAGGATAGGCGGGCAGCGCTCTAGCGCTTCGTCCCATTGCCGAAACGCTGCCGTTGCGTGCATCGCGCGCTATTGATTATAATGCGGCCATGACGGTGATTCTTGCGGATGTACTGGGATACTGTATGGGGGTGAGGCGGGCAGTTGACAGCGCGCTTGAGGCGCTTTCGAAGGAGGCGCGTTCGGGGGTTTTTAGTTTGGGGCCGCTCATTCATAATCGGGCGGCGCTCAATACGCTTGAATCGAAGGGGCTTTCTGTGCTCGGAGAAGCCTGCGCTGCGGATGCTCCGCGGGCAAGCACGGTCATTATACGGGCGCACGGCGTGCCGCCTTCGGTGCATGAAACGCTCCGACTCCGGCAGTGTACGGTTATCAATGCGACGTGCCCCCGCGTTACTTCAAGCCAGCATCTGGCGGCTCATTATGCGGAACGCGGGGCTGCGGTAATTCTCGCCGGCGACCGCAATCACGGAGAGGTTACGGGAATTGCCGGTTATGCGGGCGAAAAGTTTTTCCTTGTGCAAAACCGCGCTGAAGCGCTCGCTTTTACGCCGCAAACCGATGCGGAGGGCGCAATTCTCCTTTCGCAAACGACATTCAATCCGGCCGAATTCGAAGCGATTGCCAAAATCCTGCAAAGCAAATACCAAAAACTTCAGTTCCGGGGGGCGAAGCGCATCGGATGATGGCGCAAGTTAGAGCGCCGAGGTTTATAAAGGTAAAACGCTTTTAGCTATTTGCCTTGAAATGTGCTAAAAATCCTATATAGATAATTGCTTTATACAATAGCTATTTTAGGATAAAAGCTAAGCTTGTGTAGATATCTCCCATATTTATACGTGCAAAGAAGAGTTCTGCGAGTTGTATATGCTAATATTGTTTGGTTGTAGATACCTTTATTGTGTTTTTACAAGGCGCTTAGCTATAAAATGATGATAATTGCATCTTTATATGCTGCAAAAATATCCGTCGTATTCTCGTTTTGCTTCACGTTCTTCAAATGCTTCTTTTATTTATTCCCATCGCATTCATGTAATGGAGCATTTTGTTGGCTGTTTAAATAGTGATTGTTTATAAAATGACCTGAAATATATGAAAATTCCGTTTAACCAATCTAACCGAGGTACGCAGAAGTCTCCAAACAGGTTTTCAGGGCGGTCTGGCGGGCGCGTTGTGCAAGATGACGTTTCTTTCGTCTGCCGCAGTGAGGCTATAGCAGCTCGCGGCGGCGGAGCTTGCTCGTTTGCGCCATTTATCTCCGTCTGCCGCATAAGGCTCCGCATTCGCTCGATGCTCGTACACGCGGCAATGAGGGAGAATTTAAAAACTTGAGCGGGCAAGCGGGGTGCCGATCCATTGGCCTTCGCTGCCGAGGTAGTCTTTGCGGACTCCTTCTATTAAAAACTGAACGCTTTTGACGGTTGAAAATTCGGTTGCGGTGTAGACAACCTGCATCAGCTGCGCGATAACGCCTTCTATGCCGAGCGGGTTGAATTCGAATGTTTCGCTAAAGTTGAGCAATGCAACGCCGTCTTTGACGGACGCTCCCAAAAGCCGTACCCCCGGCGGTATCAGCGTCATGCAGTTTTTGTCTTGTTCGGATTGCAACGGGCCGGCAAGGAGCGCGTTGATTGCATCGGCGAGCGGGGAATCTGACTTCGGGAGGTTTCGTTTTACGATTTTCCGGCTGACCGTTCCGTCGGAATCGATAACGATAAAGCACAAGGCGGCTTCGCGCTCCGGAGAAACGGCGATTTTCGCGGCTGCGGTTCGTGCAGAATCTTCCGCCGCTTCTGCGTCGAAGGTGGAAAGCGATTCTGCGTCGGCCGGAAGCGGCGTATTTTCGGCATTGCGCGCGTCCATTCCTAACTCCGCATAAATATCGCCGCTCTGTGCGCCGTCTGCAATTTTGCGGGACGGCTCGTCTGAGCCGCGCGGCGCATCTAAATCAAGGGGCGCATATCGCTCTTCCGGCAACGAGTACGCGCGTTCGGCCTGTTCGCCTGCCGTACCGTTTGTTTTTTGCGCGCGGCTGTTGATGAATTCCGGCGTGCGCCCGAATACTTTTCCGAAAAAATCGGTTTTCGCCAAATTGCCGAGAATGGTGTCTTTTTTGGCAAGAAAAACGCTCAGGATAACGATGACGAACAAAAGCCAAACTGCCGCAAGCCCTGTATTCCGCTTATTTTTTAGCATGGCCGCAGTATAAGTCAAACGGCGGGGACTGTCCATCAAAGCTATGCGCAGCGACTAAAAGGCAATGCGCAGGTTTTACATTTTCCGCTCCTTTTGCTACTATCCGGTTTACCGGGGTGCTGTGCATTGCTGATTTTCTTTGAAAGCGGCGGCACGGCTGAGAAAACACCCGTGAAGGTTCGTATGAATCTTCAATACCTGATCCGGATAATGCCGGCGGAGGAAGTATGAAACGCCATCTTCTCATTTTATTTCCCGTTTTTTTGATGTTCTCGATTCCGTTTGCCTCATGCAAGCGCGTTGCCGCGGATAATACGCTTACGGTGTATGCGTATGCTTCGTTTACCGCAGAATGGGGCGCGGGGCCGAAAATTGCGGCTCTTTTTGAATCGAAGACCGGCTGTCCGGTCAATTTTGTAAGCTGCGAAGACAGCGGCGCGCTTCTTGCAAAGGCGGTTGCCGAAAAAAAACAGCCGCAGGCGGATGTCTTAGTCGGCATTGACCATCAGCTATTGCCGAAGGCGCGGCAGTTCGGCGTACTGGAGCCGTATCAGGCGCACGGAGCAGAACGGCTTTCGGAGGTTGTTCGGGGGGCGTTCGGCGAGGATGCGCTTTTGACTCCATTCGATTACGGCTACTTTGCGTTCATGTATAATACGGAGTCGGACACGCCTGCCCCTTCCTGTCTTGCCGATTTAACTTTGGAGCAGTTTGCAAAGCGGATTGTCATTATGGATCCGCGCATGAGTACGCCGGGATTAGGGCTTTTTTCGTGGATTTTTTCGGCGTATGGAGAAGGGCAGTTTGACTTTTGGCGCCTCCTCAAGCCGAATATCCTTACGATGAGTCCCGGATGGAGCGCGGGGTACAGCCTCTTTACTTCCGGAGAAGCGCCGCTGGTCATCTCCTATACAACGAGCGTCGCCGCGCACCGGCTCTACGACCAAACAGAAAAGTTTCAGCCGCTTATTTTTCCGGAAGGGCATATTGTGCAGACGGAAGGGATGGGGCTGGTACGAAATGCGCCGCATCCTGAAAATGCAAAACGCTTTATTGATTTTATGCTGACGGAAGAAGCGCAGGCGATTTTGCCGGAAACGCAATTTATGTTTCCGGCCGTTGCAGGCGCACCGCTTCCGCCGTCGTTTGAAAATATCCCGGAGCCTTCTGTCATTCTTACAGCCGATGCAGAAAAGACTTCAGGGCATATCGATGCGGTAATCGAGATGCTTTCCGAATAGGCGGCGGCAATCGGACAGTCGGCGGCGATTCCGGCAGGCTGTATCTGCCGGCGGACGCTGACTTTCTGTGCGGCTTTTGCGCCGTAAAGATTTTTTTTGGTATTTATATGACATTTTCGATAAACCGGATGCGCCGATATGCGGAAAAAGCTGCCTTAACGGTATGCGCCGCCGCGTTTTTTGCGGCGGTTTTCTTTTTTATTGCGCCGGTATGCGCTGCGTTTTTTCCGCTTTTTGGCGGACAGTTTGGCGCAGAAACGACGCTCGGAGGCGCTGCGATTGGTAGAGTATTCCGCATTTTTGTTTTTACCAGCTCGCAAGCGTTGTGTTCGGCGGCAGTTGCGTGCCTCGTCGGAACTTGTGCGGCATTTTTTTGCGCGAACCGGCGTTTTTTCGGCAGACGGCTGCTTTTAAGTCTTGCCGGCGTACCCCTCTGCGTTCCGGCAATCATTACCGCCTTATCGTATATCTTGTTTTTCGGGAATAACGGAACGCTCAATACCGCGCTCAAAACGCTGCTTGGGACAAAGGCGCCGCCGTTGCAATTTTTGTATTCGATTCGGGCGGTGATCCTCTGCCATGCCTTTTATAACTTTCCAATTGCGATGCAGACAGTTTCAAAGGCGTGGGCGGAAATGAATTCCGATGAAGAGGATGCCGCATTGATTCTCGGCATAAGCCGCCTCCGGATTTTCTGCGCGATAACGCTGCCTGCCCTTGCCGCGCCCCTTGCCGTTTCGTTCTTGCTGATATTTTTGTTTTGCTTTTTTAGTTTTGTGATCATCTTGCTGTTCGGAGGAATCGGAATCGCCGTCCTTGAAACGGAATTGTACCGCGCCGCGCGCTGGGATTTTGATATGACGGCGGCAGCCCGCTTTGCAGCAGTCAGCACAGGAACTGCATCGCTCGTTATTTTTTTGTATGCGCGTATTCGTTCGCGCTTCCAAAACAACCGTTCCGCCCTCAAAAAACGCCGAAGCCGCACGGCGCTCAACGGCGCGCCTGAACGCACAGTATTCTGCCTTCTTTGCGTCTTGATTTTGCTCTTGCTGGTATTGCCGCTCCTTTCGGTTTTCGCATCGTCTTTTTATCCGCGCGATGCATACCGCGTGCGCTCTGCGCTGTCCCTTTCTGCATGGCGCCGCGTGTTTTCATCTCGCCTCTTTTTTTCCGCGCTCTTCCAAACGCTTCGGACTGCCGCAGGAACTGCAACGCTGTCGGCGGCGGCGGCATTGTTTTTTGCCTATATCGAATTTTTAAAGATTCGCCTTCCGCTTAAAAATATGCTTCCCTTTTTGCCGCTTGCCGTTTCGTCTGTCGTTTTGGGATTCGGTTGGAACCGCATTCCGCATCCAAAATCCTCCGCCGTTTTAGTTTTGGCGCAATGCTCGCTGTCTTGGCCGTTTGCATGGACGCAGATTCAAAATTACGCAAGCCGCATTCCCGATCATTTGTTTGAAGCTGCCCTTCTTGTTTCCGAGTCGAAAACGGCGGTTTTCTTCCGAGTTGCCGTTCCGCTTTGCCGGAAAGGAATGATACAGGCTTTGGCGTTTACGTTTGCAATGTCGGCAGGCGATGCGTCGCTCCCGCTCGTTTTAAACCTTTCTGGTTTTTCAAGCCTATCGCTCTTGCTGTTCGGCTATGCCTCGTCGTACCGCTTTGCAGAAAGCGCGGTCGCAGCATCCATACTCATCGTGTTGAGCGCTTTAGCGTTCTTCTTGCAGGAAGGAGAGTAGCGCGGCGGTCGCCAGAGTGCGCGTTTAGGTTCCCCACAGATATTTTGTGTGCAGGTTTTTCAGGTAAATGAAGGTTCCGGAAATCAATGCCGCGCTTCCGAATACGAGGAGCAGGTAATTTGATGCCGAACAGAGGGCAAGGTAGCCGCCTATTAAGAGAAGCAGCGAGAGGGGGAATTTTCCGGGCGCGCCGGAGGCAATGGATTGTATCAGATACGCTATGATCGCCAGCGCGCCGATAAGATATTGCACCGTGCGAAAGAGGGCGGCAAAACCGGTTTGCAGACGGCACTCCGCCAAAACGACAGTGGTGTTGAGCGGCGCAAACACCGCAAGGCTGAGCGTAATCACCGTCAGCACAATAATATTTTGCCCGATGTACTGCCGGTTTTCCGAGCCGTTGAAAATCGTCGCAAAAAGGATTGCAAGCGGCGCTAGGAGCCGTCCCTGCAACACCGTTCGGCTTAATACAAGCGCCGGCAGTGCGGCTCTCGTCCATAGGTTCATGAGCGGGAAGGCGAGGCGCACGCTTTCCATGCTGCAGGCGATTAAAAAGACGGAAAAATAAATGAGTTCCGTCGATTGCGTTTTTTCAAATTCGATAGCGATGTACAGCAGCGAGATAAAAACATAAATCATAAACATAAAAACCGATGCAGCAACGGCGGCAAAGCTAAAGCGAATGAGCAGCGGCTTTTGCATCCGGTTGTACGGCAGCAATGCGGCGGACGGATAGGCGAATGTTTTTTGTATCAGGCTTTTGCCGGTAACGAATGCGGCCGCAAGAATCAGCAGCAGGGAAAAAAACATGATTGCAATAATGATTTTGTTTCTTATCTTTATGGTCATCGCGCCGCATATTAAGACGAATCTTTATAATAGTAAAGACTGAAAAAATAAAACCGAAAATGAAAGCATAAAATGGAAAAACCGTCCTTCCGCCGGTTTTTTTAGGAGGATTTATGAAAAAAACGATAGTGCGCTTTCTGCTTGCGGCCGTATTTGCAGCCGCGCTCCATGCCGGCGATGCGGCCGTTTTTGTCGACTGGGGTTTTTCCGGCGACGGAAACTATTATATTTTTGGGCAATACGGCAAAACCGATGAGAAATTTCAAGGATGGGCGGAAATATTTACGATCGATGTGGAAGCGAACGAGTTTATAAAAAGCGGAGTGTTTACGACCAAGCCGTCGGCAGGAACAGCGGGCAAAACCGGCAGAGCGGTATACGACGCGCTTGCTGCAAAATCATATTATGAAACGAAAAAATACGGCTGTACGCCGGTTCCGGCGGATAGAATATTGTATATACGCGGCATCGAGGACAAAAGCGATAGCGATACCATTCAATTTACCGATTTTAGCGGCAGCGCAGGGGAAAGCAAGGCGCTCTACCGCGTCCGGCTCGTGCCGGAGTTTAGCGGCAGCGGCGTAAACATTTCCTCATCCTTTTTTATCGAACTTGAAAAATGCGGCGAATCCGGCCGCATACTTGCCAGCCAGAAAATCGGCTCTCCCAAAGTGGTGCGGAAGAGCGTCCGCGATTACGCGATTGAGCGTGTCGCCTGTGATAAAAGCGGGCGCAACATCGTATTTGTTATCGAAAAAAACATCGAAGATAAAACCGGCACGAACATCCGCTACATGGTAGAAACCGCCCGCCTTTCAGCGGCATTTTTGAAGGACTAACGTCCCCCATTCATCAAATCCATGCGCATTTTGACAAAACCTGTTCGGAAACTTCTGTTTAAGAACAGGTTCTAAAAAGCTAAGTCTTGTAAAAAAGACTTGCCATAAAGGCTATAGCTAGTTGATTTGGAATTAATTGAAAAACTTTATACTCAAAGCTATGTCGTATGATAGAGATTTAAGACTGCACGCGCTTGAATATGCGTAAGAAGGACGCTCATTGACACAGTTTGCTGCAAGTGCTCAAAGTAAATATTAGTACAATTATTGCTTGAAAAAAGCGATATGAGGCAACCGGCCATGTAAAATGAAAGTCCGTTGTCCAGTTAACAAGAAAATCATTCCTGAAAAACACGATCTGTGCGACAATATCGAACAGGGCCACGACTTGTAAATCGCACAAATAGCGCGATTAGAACATCGCAATGCAATTAAATCAGTTCCGAAACGCAAGTTTCCGAACTGGTTTAATTGCAAATATGTGGAAACGCATCCTGGCGTTACCTCAAAGAAATTGCGGATGTCTTCGGCTGTTATTCATTTTCAGTGCTGAAGCGGCTAAGAAAACTCAGGTTACGCGAAAAAAAAGAGTACATTTTAGAATATGTTTGGACTCTTCTCTAAAAGCTTGTTATAACGGCCAATATTATAGATTACAAAGCGCTATTTTTTTGTTTTTCCAACAAAAGCTGTGTTTTCAAAGCCGAAACAAAGCTTTGTTTTACGTCTCATTGTTTGGAAAAAGACCTGAAATATATTACAATTATTCTCAATTGAGCTGTTAAAACTAGGTATAGAGAAGCCTCTAAACAGATTCATAGAAAAAGGCGCGGGCAGAGCAGGCTGACAAAAGCGCGGATGGATGCGGCGGCGCATAAGGCAAAGCGCGCAGAGCTGGGCATTTTTAGAAGCGCGAACACGCCGCATTACGGCGGATAGAATAGGGCATCTCGAAAAACTCGCTTTTGCGATTTTTTCGAGATTGCGACGAGTTGTAACTCGCTGGATTATCGCGAGTTACAACATCGCATTTTCAAAGTTACCTCTAAAAACTGGAGTTTTTAGAGGTTCCCAATAGAACAGGAGGCGGCGATGCAAAAAGATACGGATACAAAGGCAAAACAGATTGTACAATGGCGCGAAGTGATGGAGACGCTGCCTTCCGGACCGTTTTTTACCCTCATGCGCACATACCTCGGCGAGATTCAAACGCCGTTCAATAAGCATAAATTGATTGAGCGGCTCAGCTCCGTGCTGCGCAATGTCGAAAACCGCCGCATCATCGGCTGCTTGCTGTCGGATTTTGACATCAAGATTCTGACGGCGTTGACGCTCATTCCCGGCGCAACGCGGAATACGCTGGAACTTTTCTTTAGCGGCGAATACAGCCCGCGCGAAGTTTCCGCGGCAGTAATGAATCTTGCCGACCGGCTCCTCATCTATTACTTCCAGCAGCCGCGCTTGAAAACCGGTTTATACCTCAACCCGCTGCTTGACGACACGCTCAGCCCCTTCATCGACATTCGGATGGCGCTGCCGCCGCCCATTATTGCAAAACCGGCAATTTCCGCGCTGCCGCCCCTGTCGCCGCTTTTTTTTGCAGCTTTTATTTCGTATGTCCGCTCATCGCCGGATCTCTGTAAAATCAGAATGGGGATTAAGAAAAAAGATGCCCTGCAGCTTGAAAAGCTCTTTCCCGCGCAGCAAGAACGCTTGGAGCAGCTCCTTGCCTCCTGCATCAATCTAGAGATTTTCCGGCATGGGGAGAAGGGGCTATTCATCGATGAGGCGAAACTTTCCGCATTTGCCGACTTAAACGAAGGCGAACAGCTTGCCTTTCTCTCCATTGCTGCAGCCGGCCGCTTCCGGCGCGACCAACTCTCTCTCTTTGCCCAGCTTTTGCTGAATGCAGCAGCAACGATTCCGCCGGAAGGTTTAACGCGGCAGTCGATAACGCGGCTTTGGCTGATACTGACGGAACGGCAAACGGATTTTAAGGAACAGGCCGCTGCGAGCCGCTTTAATCAAATGCTTGCGGCACGGCTTACCGACACGGACGATACGGCGGAATTTAACGTGCAGGAACACGCGGATGCAGTTTTGAATGCCGCGTGCGCCTTTGGGCTGTTTGAGGAGCGGGGACGGACGGAAGACGGTACAAGCGTTTTTGCGCGCAGGGTTTTCGAGTGCGAGCCGAAAAAAACAAAAGCCAATGCAGAGGCGCTGCAGAAGGCCGTCAGCGCGTCGTCCGGCAACAGCATTACGATTTTCCCCATGCTGCCGCTTCCAGAGTTATTGCAGCTTACGCTTTTTATGGACTGCACCGCGTTCGGCACGGCAGCGGAGTTTGAAATCAACAAAAAATCCGCGTGCCGCGCCTTTGACCAAAACCTTACGCCCGAACAGTTATGCAAGCGGATTGAACGCTTTTCGGCGTACCCGGTTCCGGATGCGATTAAAGTCAACTTCGATGAATGGTACTCCGCCTACACATCCGCCATACTGTACAAGGGCTATGTCCTCAAAGCGGATGCGCGGGTTTCCCGCTTGATTGAAAAGACGCCGGCTCTTGCTTCGCACATACAATGCCGGCTTGCCGATGGGGTCTACTTTCTGAATATTCCTTTGTATGCAGATGCGGCAAATATTCTTACGTGCGCGGGGCTATCTATGACGGCTGGAATGCAAACGGCCGCGCCGGAAGCGATGACGGCAACATTCCCGAAACTTTCTTCGGGGAAAAATCAGCTTGAACCGTTTATGGCAGCAGCGAGCGCACATGAGGATCCGGAACAATGCGCGCAAGTGCAGCGCGGTTTTCTCGATATTTTAGAGGGGCTGGAACTAGAAGAAGCGGAACGGGCGTGCCTTACCGAGCGGATTAAACAGAAAATTATCATAAACCAAGCGCAAATTTCTGCCGATACGATGAAACTTGAAAATCTTGAAGCCGAAGGAACAGAATATTTTAAGAAGCTCAGGCTTTTAGAAGATGCCGCCGGCACCAGCGACATTGCAGAAATTTTTGTTCCGTTCGGCAAAAGCGGAAAGAACACCATATTCTACGGTTCGGTAAAAACCGTAACGCGCGATGAAGCGGATGCCGTTTTAACGCTCCAGCTCGTCCCGTTCAATGAAGAGCGCGTTTTTTCCGTCAGCAAAATCATCCGCGTAAAAATTATCCGCACATTCAGAATGTAGCGCACACATCCTCTAAAAACGGCAGGCGCGTTCTATTCAGGGGCGGAAAATCGTCCGCCTGCCAAACATCCGCGGCGATCAGTTTTCGCTTTGCGTTTCAAGCTCCGTATGCAGCTCCTGTCTAACTTCCGGAAGCTGTAACATCAACTCTGGCGGAATGGCGCGCGGGATTTTTGGATGCGCATACGACAAAACCCGCAGCGCGCTTTCGATGCTGCGCTTCGCGTCGGAGGCAGGC
The DNA here is from genome assembly GCA_963539665.1 of uncultured Treponema sp. Taxonomy (GTDB): domain Bacteria; phylum Spirochaetota; class Spirochaetia; order Treponematales; family Treponemataceae; genus Treponema_D. Next base: position 13,086 of record CAUTOX010000020.1, on the reverse strand, counting down.
AGGAATGTGCAGGAGCCTGTTTTGACGGCATTCACTGCATAGTACGGGGCAACGCCCGCCCGATGCGCTTTGACGCCCGCAGCCGCCGCGCCGTGCGCGTTTTTTGCGTTTTGATACGCATCTGCGGCTTCTTTTAAGAAGGCGCGGACGGAATCGGGATCAGCGGCGGCAAAATCCGCGCGGACTGCAAGCGCCGTCAATGCCGGAATACGCAATCCCCGCTCGGTGAGCGCATATTCGTCTTGCAGATTCAGCATACGGCGCGCCCGTTTCTTCTCCGCTAAACGCGCGGCCGTCCACTTCCTGTCAGCAGGTAGATCCAGCGGGCCGCAGAGTTCGGCAGTATGCAGCTCCCCCAACACCGCAAAATCAATTTCCGAACGGCGAATTTTTGCAACGATTGCGGCCGCATCGCGCTCCTGCACTACCTCAACTTGTCCGATGCCGCTTCCGGTTTGAATGCCTGCCGTATCGAGGATGTACGACAGGAACGCCGCGCCAGTTTCCGTTGCATACGTCTTTTTACTAAGCAAATCGGCAAACGCGGTTGCCGTAGGATCCGCCGTTACCAGAAAAAAATCATATCTTCCGGTAACGGCGGCGATGCGCACCTTGCCTTCAGAAAGCTCATGCAGCCGCAAAACGGCGGTAAGCGAAAGCGGAGCTGCGTCAATCGTGTTGTCGGCAAGCGCACGCAGCAGTTTTTCCGGCGCCGTAAAGCGAATGAGCGTACAGGATTCAGGTTTTGCCTGCATAAAGGCGAGCGGTAATGCAGTCGGCCCCGGTAAAAATCCGACGTTCACCGTGCGCGCGAAAAGCGGCGACGCGCACAGGCAGGCGAAAAAAAGAAACGCGCTCAGGGCGCGGCACGGTTTGCGCGTCATGGAATGGAACGAGCTTGGGCTGCTCCCAACGCCGGAAGCGAAATCCGAGCAGCTTCAGCGCAGGCAGAAAAATCGAGCGTCAGATCGTCCGCCGCGCAATCAATTGTAATCGAGGAGCCGCGTTCGGCCGTGCCGTCAAGGATTGCCGATGCGATCGGATCTTCGATCTTCCGCTGAATGATGCGGCGCATCGGCCGCGCCCCCATCGACGGCTCGTACCCCTGCGTAATCAGGTACTCGCGCGCAGCTGCGGTCAGCTGCACAGTCAAGCCCCGTTCCATCAGCCGAGCGGAAAGCTCTTGCAGCTGCACGTCAAGGATGCCTGCAATCTGTTCGCGGTTAAGCGCATTGAACACGATAATATCGTCAATCCGGTTGAGCAGTTCGGGACTCAGCAGCTTTTTAAGCTCATTCATCGCGCCGGAGCGAATATCCTCATAGGAAAGAACCTCGTTGCCCGCATTTGAAAAGCCGACCCGCCCTTCGTTGGTAATTTGCCGTGCGCCTGCGTTGCTGGTCATAATAATCACGGCGTTTCTAAAATTCACCGTGTGCCCCAGACTGTCGCAAAGCTCCCCTTCTTCAAGCAACTGGAGGAGCAGGTTAAACACGTCGGGATGCGCCTTTTCGATTTCATCAAGCAGCACCACTGAATAGGGATGGCGGCGCACCTTTTCCGTAAGCACCCCGCCGTCTTCGTAGCCAATGTAGCCCGGAGGCGCACCGACCAGACGGCTTGCATTGTGTTTTTCCATATAATCGGACATATCGATGCGGACAAGCTGTTCCGCGCTTCCGAACAAAAAGGCCGCAAGCGCCTTTGCAAGCTGCGTTTTTCCGACTCCGGTCGGCCCCAAGAAAATAAACGAGCCGATTGGCCGGTCAGGGGAGGAAATTCCTGCGCGGCTTCGGCGGATGGCTCCGGCAATCAATTTTACGGCCTCGTCCTGCCCGATAACCGTTTTGTGCATGACTTCTTCCATATTAACAAGCCGCTCCGTCTCCGACGTGTCTAGCTGGTCAACGGGAATGCCCGTCATCGATGCAATAATCCGGCAAATGTCGCGCTCTCCAACATGGCGGCGATGCGCAGGATCAGAGCTGTTCCACTTGTATTTAAAGATGGTAATCTTCCGTTTTAGCTCAATAACCTTGTCGCGCACCACGGCGGCCTGCTCGAAGTCCTGATTTTTGACCAGCTGCGTTTTTTCCGCATCAAGTTCTCCGATCTTCGATTCAAGTTCCTCAAGTTCCGGCGGCCGGAATTCATCCTGAATCTTTGTCCGCGCCCCTGCTTCGTCAAGAATATCAATCGCCTTGTCCGGCAGACAGCGTTCAGGCACGTAGCGGCGCGACAGTTTTACAATGGATGGGATGACATCGCTATCGTACACGACGTTGTGATAATCCTCGTACTGCGTTTTGATACCGTTGAGGATGGCGACTGTATCGGAATCGGACGGCTCATCTACCTTCACCATCTGGAACCGCCGCTCCAGAGCCGAATCCTTTTCGATGTAGCGGGTGTATTCTTTTGTAGTAGAGGCGCCGATCATCTGAATCTCGCCGCGGCTCAACGGCGGTTTGAGCATATTCGATGCATCCATTGTGCCTTCAGGCCCGCCTGCCCCGATGAGCGTATGCAGTTCGTCGATGAACAAAATAATTTCTTTCGATTCGCGCGCATCGGTAATCATGCGCTTCATGCGGTCTTCGAATTCGCCGCGGTATTTTGTGCCGGCAACAAGGGCGCCAAGATCGAGCGACAAAATGCGTTTGTTGAGGAGGCCGCGCGGAACGGTTCCCGCAGCAATACGCGCCGCAAGCCCTTCGACAATCGCCGTTTTGCCAACGCCCGGCTCTCCGACGAGCACCGGATTATTTTTCGTGCGCCGCGACAGAATCTGCACCAGCCGGTCAATTTCCTTGCTGCGTCCCACCACCGGATCAATTTTTTCTTCTCCGGCAAGGCGGGTCAGATCGCGCGTAAAGTCATCGAGGATGGTCTTCTTCTGCACCTTTTGCTTTTCCTGCCCTTTTTGCGTGTTCACCAGTCCCATCACATCCTGAAAGGTATGCCCCGAAACTTTATGCGTTATCTGCTCCCCGACGGACGCTTTCCGTTCCGACTGCACTTTTTTGACGGCTGAACGAACTTCGGCCAAATCGATTCCCGCCTTTTCAAAATAGCGCGCGGTAACGCTCTCGCTTTCCCGAACGGCTGCAAGCGTTAAGTGCTCCGTGCCGATATACGTGTTGCCAAGCGCTTGCGATTCAATTCCGGCAAGCGCAAGCATATTGGCCGTGCGGCGGCTGTGCGGAATCTCTTCATCATACCGTACAATCCCGTCGGCAACGGTGCTAATGTTTTGCTCCAAAGACAGCCTGAGCGTCAGAATGTTGATGCGCAGCGCATTGAGTGCTTCAAAACCCAGTCCGTCCGCGTTTTTAATCATCGCAAGCAGAATATGCTCCGGATTAATCTCTGAACAGCCGGTTCTCCGCGCTTCATCCTGGCAAAGCGCATACACAAGGCGGGATGCGCGTTGTGAAAAAGTTTTCATATATTCCTCAAAGTTGCATTTGTCAGGGCTTCCTGAATAATCAGCGCCCGCAGACGGTCAAGTTTTAAGAGCGCGCTGGAGGCAATGTCGTCTTCAAAAACAAATTTGCCCGCGCTCATCACGAAGGCCAGATGCCCCGGCTGAACGCGGAATAAAAGTCCGCCGAGCGCGCTGTCGCTGATGCCCGTCAACAGTCCGAGCTTCAGGCCGAATTTTAAATCCGCGATAACGTCCAGCGATTCGCTCAACGGCAGGAGCAAGCTGGTTTTTGCAGTAGAATATGCGCGGATTACAAAATTTCGGTGAACAACAGATTTTCTATCGGCGATATTTGCTGAAAAGATGCGTTCTTTTTCCGCAATGTACTTGCAGGCGGCTTCAAATGCGGCAATCCGATCAATTTCGCTCCCGTCTATGGCCGAACAAGTATAGATGGTATAAAAATACGCGGACGGGCTGTCTACAAATTGCGGCGGAAACAAATAATGCAGGCCGAGCGCGTTTTTTGAAAGGAAGTCCCGGAGATACGGCATTTTTCCGGAGCGTTCGGTAGCCGGAATGTGAATGCGCGCGCTCAACTTCATGCCGCTTCCGCAATCTTCAAACTGGGAGGTCAAATAGCCGAAGTCATAGGAGGCGGCAAACGGCAGTTCATTCTGCAAGGCGGCATCCACCGTTGCGCACGCCTTGTAAGCGCTCCTGACAGAAACCCCCGTAGAAAAAGAGGCAAGATGCAGATGATCGCGGCAATTTACTTCGCACGAAATGCGTCCGTCCGCGCTCATCACGATGCCGCACTGCGACTTTTCTTGGTTTTGCGCAAAGTCCTTTGCAGAACGGATAATGCCGCGCTCTTCAAGGATGCAGCGCGTCCCTTGGTCGAGCGCGCTGTGCTTGAGCGCATGATAACTGCCCGTACCGCCGATGCGTGAAAATGCGTCAAAAATGAGCGCGCGTGCGCGTTTTGCGTCGTCGCCCTGAAAGCGCTCCGGAAACGGAAAACTTGCAAGATTTCGCGCCAAGCGGACGCGAGTAGAGACAATCGTTTCATCGTGTTCGCCGTTTTCCGCGTACCACGGACAAGGAATTTCATACGGAGTCGTCACGCTCGCCTCCTAATGCGGCAAGATAGTCAAGGTATTCCTCCCCCTCCGCATTGCCTTTTTCCAGCAGCGCAAGATAATCGCGGTATACGGCGGCCTTTTCGTAATCTTCTTTCTGCACCGCTTGATCGAGTTTTGCAAGCAAGTAGCTGCGGTCGGGTAAAAGGCTTCGCGCAGGCAATCGCTTGGGCAGCGTACCGGTATACGTTCCGTCAATGCATTCCCGTTCCATCCGCTTTCTTATTTCGTCCTTGAACACCTCGTAGCATTCAGCGCACCCTGCGCCGCTTTGCTTAATCTGTGCAAGCGGTTTGCCGCACACCGGGCAGAGCACTCTATTTTCCGGATCCGCTTCGCGTTCAAGCTCATCAAGTTTTTTGAATACCGAATCGACATCCATTTTGCCGCGGGATGCCGTCGGCGCCGAAATGCCGTGCCGGAGCGCGCATTTTTCGCACAAACTCGCCTTCCGGACGGTTGTTCCGCTTATCTGCTCAATAAAAATAGCCGCATCCGCAGTGCGGCATAAATCGCATTTCATTATGACTTCCTAAATATTTCCAGTGGATTTTCTTTGCCCGCCCGCACGGACGGAAGAACGGAAACGGCAAGCGACAGCACAATCACTGCCGAATACATGAAAAACAGTTCTCGAAAGGGAATGGAAACCGGAATTTCCGTCAGATAATACGCAGGATTCAAAAGCGTCAGGCGAGAAAAGCCTTCCGGTTCTCCGCCGAGCACGGCTAAAACCTTGCGCGCGACGTTCAAAGCCGATTCCGCAAACGAAATAATCGCATTGATGTTGACGGCGACTAAAAGACCGAGCGGCAGCCCCGCAAAAAGCCCCGTCCAGCCTACCGCAGCTCCAGTGAGCAAAAAGGAAAGCGTAATGCCGTTTGGCGTTCCGCCAAGACTTTTGAGAATCGCAATTTCGCGGCGCTTTTCCATGACGAGCATTACCAACGCGGAGGATATGTTGACGGCTGCAACAAGCACGATGAGCGTCATAATAAAAATGAGCATAAGGCGCGTTGACGAAAAATTTTGGAGCTGCGACGCATTGATTTCGTCCCAGCGGAAAACCGTCGCAAAACCGGCGGAACGCGCCGCGCACTCTTGCTGCGTTCGGAACAGCGATGTCGAAAGCGCCTCTTGCGCTTCAAGCAAGACGGAGGCCACGGCCGAATCTGAGGAGAGCACGGAAAAACCTGTTTCAATCGGAATGAAAAACCACAGCGCGTCAAGCTCCTGATAGCCGGAGGAAACGATGGCGGAAACCTTAAACGGAGTAACGCATGGGGAAGCTGCCCCTGACGGAAGGCGGCGCACCGTAATGAGGCGCACCGTGTCGCCGGCCTTCACCGAAAGCAGCGACGCAGCCTTTTCTCCGATCGCGGCAGTGTTGCCGGAAGCGGCAAAATCTGCAATATCGCCGTCCGTTACCTTGATGAATTTCTGAAAATATTTGTTCCGCGTAAAAACATCCGGCTCAACCGCGCGTACCGCAACTCCCGTCCGGTAGCGTTTGCCAGCTGCAAGCGCATCGGCGGACAGCTCCATAAAAGCGTCCGTAACGCCGCCGACTGCACAAAGATTCGCCCGATATTCTTTGAGCGCGTCCAACGAAGATGCAGGTATCGTTCCGCGCCGGATAACTGCTTGCAGATGCAGCGACGACAGCCCGATAATGCGCTCGGTCATGCCGCTAATCATGCCGTCTGCAATGCTGATCACGGCAGTCAACGGCACAATGCTGATGGCGATGCAGACGATTGCGCCGAAGATGCTCCGTCTGGCCGACGACGTTTTGCCTGTGCGCGGAAAAATCAAGCGGCCTGCAAACAAAACGGATGAAGCGAAGGTCATAACACGCGCTCCAGCCGCCCATCCCGTATCGCATAGCGTTCCGAACAGTTTTCGGCGATTTTTGCATCATGCGTTACGATAATGAGTGTCTTTTTGTATTTATCCGCCATCGAAAAAAGCAGATTGCTGATGAGCGCGGCGTTTTTTGGATCAAGATTCCCCGTCGGCTCATCGGCAAGGATGAGCGGCGGATCGTTCATAAGAGCGCGCGCAACTGCAACCCGCTGCCGCTCGCCGCCGGAAAGCGCTCCGGGTAAATGCCCTGCCCGCTCAGAAAGCCCCACGTCCTGTAAAAGCGTCCGCGCCTTCGCTTCCGCCTCTTTGCGCGGCGTGCCCGCCATAAAAGACGGCATCAAAATGTTTTCAAGCGCGGTAAAATCTTTGAGCAGGTAGTGGAATTGGAAGACGAAACCGAGAAAGGCTGAACGGTATTCGGCCTTTTCGCCTTCGGCAAGGGACGTAACGTTCCACGCGCCCGCCCGCACGTCTCCCGCCGTCGCCTCGTCAAGACTGCCGATTATGTTTAGCAGCGTACTCTTCCCGCTCCCGCTTTCGCCGACGATTGCCGTCTTGCTGCCTTCCTGAACCGAAAAATCAAGATTTTTGAGAATGGTCAGATTTTCGCTATCCGCCGAATATGTTTTCTCAAGTCCGCGTACGCATAAAATTTCATTCATCGTGCAGTACCTCCGCTGCATTCATTTGAAGCGCATTCCGGCTTGCCTGCCACGAAGCCAACAAGGGGGCGGCAATGCCGAACAGCGTTATCATAAGCGTTTCCGAAAAATAAAAACGCGCAGGAATTGACGCGAACACGCGATACATCGGGTTTTCGTAAATGAACGCGACGTTTTCCGGCGTAGAAAAGAGCGCGGGAATGTACTCAGCAAAAAACATAATACGCGCGATGAGCGTAAAAACGCCTGCCATGTTTGCCGAAATGAGCAGGCCTGCCGCAGCTCCGGTCAAAGAGCCGATAAAGCCGCTTGTAAAGCCGCGCATGATAAAGATTGCCTGTATTTCTTCTGCAGAGCCGCCGAGCGCGGACAAAATGGAAATCTCGCGGCTGCGCTCAAAGACAAGGCGGCGCATTCCGTTGTAGATGTTGATGCCGACGACAATGAAAATCAAAAGGACAAGCAGCATGAGGATGTTCTTTTCGATTCGGAGCGTTCCGAAAAAAGACCGGTTAAATTCCCGCCACGACTGCACTGACGCATCGGGAAAGGCGCGCTCAAGTTCCGCCGCAACAGCTGCGTCGGCATGAGGACGGCGCAATTTTATTCCATAGATGAGCGGGCTGCCTGCGCCAAAATAATTTTTTGCCGTATCAAGTCCGATAAAGGCGAACGAGCTGTTAATATCCATGTAGCCGCATTCAAAAAGCCCTGACACCCGGCACCGGCGCGCATCCGACACGAGCGCGGTATCCGCTCCCCCGCCGAGCGCAAGCAGATTCACCGTGTCCCCGACTTTAACGCCCAACTTGTGCGCAAGGGCGATGCCTAACACGATAGCATTTTCGCCGGAAAGCGCAAACGCCCCGTCAACGATGCGCAGTTCGTGCGCAAAGCCTGCGTCTTCCGCCAGAATCGACGGACTGACGCCGCGGATAAGCGCGCTTTCTTCCCGTCCCTTTGCGCCTGCAATAAGCGCCTGAGATTCGTAAAAGGGAGCGAGCGTCTGAATGTTCTTCTTACCGCGGCAAAATTGCCGCAAATCCGCTTCCTGTTCGGCCGGCAGCGCGGCAACCTGAATGTGGCTGCTTGAAATTTCCATAATCGCATTGATAAAGCTCATCTGAAAACCGTTCATTACGCTAACGACCGTCAAAAGCGTCATAACGCCGAGACAGATGCCGAGCGAGGCAAGGAAATTGGTTACGGCCGCCCGTCCCATGCGGTCAACTGCCGAAAAGCGTCGGGAGACAAAAAAAATCCACGATACGGATGCAATAAGCGATTTTTTATTCATGGGTTTTGCTCCTTAGCAGCGTTCCGTTAAGAAAAAACAAATCTTTTGTGCGCTGCCCTTCTTCGTAGTGGATTTCCGACGAATAACCGCCGTCAAAATACATAGATGCTATGTACGTGTCAACGCCGGTGTAGATGGTCTTCATGCGGAGGATGCCGTTTTCATAGTAAAAATGATTCGGTTCTGCGTCCGGCGTCTTGTACTCAAAAACATCCCGAATCTTTTCCGTTTCGTTTGCCAAAAGCGCGCCGTCTTTGTAATGATATTTTTCCTGCTGCTTTTCGGCAAGCTTGCCCTCCGTATTGTAGATAAAGCGCGTCGCCGTTTGCAGTACCGGCTCTTTTTTGGGGGCGGAAACCTTATTGGCCGCCGTTTGGTCTACCGGCGGCCGCTCATCCGGCTCCGGCATCAAAAAAATCGTTTGTATGATGCGCCCTTCTTCGTCATAGGTGTGTTCTGTCCGGTTTGCGCCCTCTGAAATGACTGCCGACTGGAGCTTTTCGCCGTAAAAATACCGTTCGGTTTTTGCGATAAACGCCGCCTCCGCGCCCTTGGAAAAATCCCACGTCTCCTGCGCGATAAGGCGCATGGAATCGTCATAGCGCTTCCGGACTGCGCGTTTGCGGTCCGCGCTGACTGCCATTCGCCCCGATCCGCTTTTTTGCACGGCGAACGCTTCATCGTTTGCCACGTACAGTCTGAGCGCGCGCTCGGAATCGGTAAAACTTCGCTCTTTGCCGTCAGATTCATGCTTGTCCGAAGGTAAAATGCTCAGCAAATTCAGCTCGCTGTTGCCGTCTCCGTGTGTTTCCGGCGGCATTGCGCCCGTAGAAGACGCGGCCTTCTCTAATGAAGATAAAATGTCAGGCGCATCCGGCGGCATTTCTGCGGCTGCTGCATCCGGCGGATTTTCAGCAAGGAGAAATGATGCTGCTGATAATCCGAGCGAATCAATCCAATCGCCGCTGTCGGCAGCCGCATCATAGGGAATCGAGGCTTCCCAAACGCCTGCGTACTCGGAAAACAGCAAGTCGGCAAGGGGCAGCGCGCCTTTGCGCCGCGTCCACATGATGCGCGCTCCTATTTGCGCAGGAGCTTTTGAAACGCCTGCATAGCGTTCAATGTCCGGAACGTCCGAAGCGCCTGTGTATTCGTACCGCCACAGCTCAAAAAAAAAGCGGCGGCAGCGGTCGGAAGCGTCTTCGGCCGCTAAAAAAAACGCAGGAAAGATCAACATAACGAAAATAATACGGCGCAAAACCACGTTATAGCCCCAAAAACTCCGAAATATAGTTGTCTGCGTCAAAGGGCGCAATATCGGCGTATTTTTCTCCGGTGCACACAAATGCGGCCGACAGCCCCAGTTCCCGCCCGATTGAGATGAGCGCTCCGCCTTTAGCCGTTGAATCGTACTTGGTCAGGATGAGCGCATCGATTCCCACCGCTTCATTGAACGCTTCCGCCTGCCTGAGCGCATTCTGCCCCGTCGTCGCATCGATTACTAACAGCTTCCGGCAGCAACCGTTATCAGCTTTTTCGCGGCAAATCCGGTCTATTTTTTGCAGCTCGCGGACAAGATTGTCCTTATTGTGGAGGCGCCCCGCAGTATCGGCGATGACAATACCGCCGCCGCGCGCAGAAACCGCCGCCGCCGCATCAAAAACGACTGCCGCAGGATCTGCGCCGTGCTGGTGGCTGACAATGCGCGCCCCAATCTTTTCGCTGTGGAATGTCAGCTGCTCAATCGCCGCCGCGCGATAGGTGTCCGCCGCCGCAAGCGTCAGATTCGGAACGGAGCGCGCTTTAAAATAGGCGGCAAGTTTCGCCGCGCTTGTCGTTTTCCCGACCCCGTTTACGCCGAGCAGCATCCAGACGTTGGTCTTGTCCGCTTCAGGCGCAAGCGAAACGCTCTTTACAAACTCAAGCAGCAATGTTTTCAGCTCAAGCAAAATGCCCCGCTCATCGCTGATGCGCTGCTTTGAACACAGCTTTTCAAGCCGCTCGGTTAGTTCGAGCGCCGTTTTTGCCCCCACATCGCCTTCAATGAGCGCATCCGTAAGCTCTTCATAAAAAACGCCGCTTTCTTTCCGCGCAAACAAATTGCGGAACCGTTGTGCAAAACTCATTTTTTTCATCGTACTACTCCGTCCTTTTATATCGCCGATTGCAGTTCAGGGCAACCGGTATCGCCCGAATACTTATAGGGAACCTCTAAAAACTGAAGTTTTTAGAGGTAACTTTGAAAATGCGCTGTTGTAACTCGCGATAACCCAGCGAATTACAACTCGTCGCAATCTCTAAAAAATCGCAAAAAGCGAGTTTTTAGAGATGCCCTATAGCCGTTTTCTTCTATATATATTTGCGGCAGAAAGACACCCCAACCGTATGAAACCAGTTCGACAAGGAAGGTATCGAACAAGTCTATTATATACGGTCAATGAGCATACAGGAAGCGGCAATACGGAATGAGATGCGGTAATTTCATCTATTTTTTGAATGCGAATGAAAAACGGCAGAATAGCCGGCTCGCATGAATCGTAAACGCCTGTTCTGTAAAAAAATTGCGCGTACGGCTTTCTATACTGCCGTATTCATCGAAACGCAACCGCAATGGACATACGCGCGGCGATTTTTCGAACATCCGGCTTATCGGCTTTTTTGCGGCGCATCGATTATTTATCGCTTTCGTGATATATTTCCGCAATGCAAAGGCGGCGCAGCCGAATCGGATTGTACGGCGACGCTTGAAAAACGCGAGGTTTTTATGTTCACAAAGTTTGAAATTGGACAACGGCTCGAGACAACGGTCGCGGCGGTTTCCGGAGAGTGCATTTTTCTTGATTTGAATGCAAAAAGCGAAGGGATTTTGGATGCGGCGGAATTGTGCGGGAGCGAAGGCAGTCCCTGCCTCAAAGCAGGCGATCCGATAACGGTATTCTTTGCCGGCGAGCGGGACGGCGAAATGCACTTTACCGCCAAAATTACGGAAAAAAATGCCGATGCGGATATGCTGCTCCGCGCATTTGAAAATCACATTCCGGTCGAAGGGCGAGTTGAAAAAGAAATTAAAGGCGGATTTGAAATACAGGTCGGGCAGACGCGGGCATTTTGCCCCTATTCGCAAATGGGGTTCCGCGAACGCAAAACGCCGAGCGAATACATCGGCGCCGTCCGGACTTTTTCGATTATCGAATACAGCGCCGATGGAAAAAAGTTTGTCGTATCAAACCGCGCGGTGCAGGAAGCGGCGCATAATGCGGAACTTGCAGCCCTGAAGCAGCGGATTACGGAAGGCGCCGTCATGGACGCAACCGTTACCGAGCTTCACGACTTCGGCGCGTTTGTTGAACTTGGCGGATGCAGGGCGCTGTTGCCGGTTTCAGAAATCTCCTTGCAGCGCATCGCCGATATTCATGAGGCATTGCAGACCGGCCAGAAAGTTTCCGTCAAAGTCATGAAAACCGACTGGCAGCACGAGCGCATTTCCGTCAGCATAAAAGCGCTGCTTACCGATCCGTGGGAGCACGCTGCGCAAAAATACCGCGCAGGCGATAAAATTGACGGCGTTATATCCGGCGTTACTGATTTCGGTTTTTTTGTAACGCTCGAACCGGGAATTAACGGACTGGTGCACATCTCGACGCTGAAAAATATTGCGCGGAATACGAATCTCAAGAAAATCTACCGGGAAGGAACTCCGCTATCCGTTTGCATAAAAGAAGTCGATGCGGCCAAGAAGCGGATTGCGCTCATCCCGACAGAATCTACAGAAGAAGAGCAATCCGCAGCAGAATATCTAAACCGCCAAGACGCTTCGGAAAGCTACAACCCATTTGCCGCGCTGCTCAAAAAGTAGCCGCCGGAAGGGAAAACGGTGTCCGGCGGCCTAAATATTGCCAGCCGGTCCGCTTTCCTTTTTGGGCGGGCGAGACGCGATTGCCCCATCACTCGGCCTAAGAGCGATCCGTCATGTGCGCGGCGTAATATACAGCATTCCATCTTTACTCGGAAATGAGCGCTATATCGGTCAGCTATTTTTTATTAGGAGCGTCTGCGCTAAAGTCCCCTTTCAAAAGATTTTCAGGCTTTGCGCCTTTTTGTCGGCTTGGGTAAGCCAACCAGGGCTCCTCCGGCTCTTATGCAGGCGGTCATCTCTAAAACCTTGCCGGATTTTAGAGATGACCTACGATTTTAAATTGTAAGTATTTGTGTTGCAATGACTTACAGTTTAAACATCGCAACTAACAGCAATGAACATTACTCTGATTACTGTCGAACGAAAAACTTTTATGCCTCGCTGCTCAAGCACCAATCGCATTCGCTCTATACCTCAAGTTTTGTTTTCAGGATCCTATGAAAGAATAGTGCGTATTTCGGCCAGAAGAAGTTGCCTGCGTTTTATTTTGTTACAGTTCCGTTTCCACTTGTAAAAAACTCTTTCACTCACCTTTAGGGGACGCACATCCTTACAACTAGCCGCACGCTCACCTTTGCGTTCTCCAAGATGCAGCTGAATAACCTTTGCGTACTTACTGCTTCCGGTCTACGACGAAAAAACCGAGAGCGTCCTTGAGTATTTCGTTCCTTGAAATTGAACAACTGAACAAAGATTGAACTTTGAAAGGCGTTCAATTCGTGCGCCACGGAACTCAGTTTTTGCAAAGGCTGCCCAAAAAATAAAAAATAAGCAAT
>CAUTOX010000019.1:0-25466 GCA_963539665.1 uncultured Treponema sp. | reverse complement strand
AGAATCAATATTTGTATCTTTTTGATTCATTTTCTGAGAAATAAACGCCTTAATCTTTTTTACGGAAATCAAGTTTTAAAATAGCAGTGAAATAGAGCTGTATCTTTGGGAAAATACAGCGCCTTAGCCGCCGTCGAGCTTTTACGCTCGAAATGGTACTCCGCAAAGAACTCGCCTACGTACAAATGGCGCCTATTTCACAACTTTACATTCATTGGCACGGGGGAATGTTGGAAAATGTCGAGTTTTCCCCAAACGCGGCATTCGACCGACTATATTCATGCTGCCTAAAGCAAAACATACCGCGCAGCTGTAAAAACCGCTCGGCATCGCGGCGAGGATTTCCTCGCGAATGCAGCGAGCCTTATGGAAACTGTTTTTTAGAAGCTCAAATCTTCGGCATGGATGGTGTTGCGGCCCTTGGATAACTGGCAGGCAACGTATAGGCATTTTTCCAGTTGGCGGACGTTGCCCGGCCAGTCGCGGTTGACGAGTACGTCCATTGCGAGGCTGTCGATTGTTTTGCGGATAAAGCCGATGCGTTTTAGATATGCGGCGGCGATGGCGGGAATATCTTCGCGCCGTTCCCGAAGCGGCGGAATGCGAATAATGGCATCTGAAATTCGATAATACAAATCGGCGCGGAACCGGCGATGCGCAATGCATTCCTGCAAGTCTTCGTTTGCGGCCGAAAGGAGACGGACATCCGCGCTCAATTCCTTTGTAGAACCAAGTTTACTAAAATGCCCGTTGTCCAGTACGCACAGCAGCTTTGCCTGCACACTAAGCGACAGACTTGCAATCTCATCGATGAACAGGGAGCTGTGGTCTGCTTCGGCATAATACCCGCATTTTTCGATGGCGCCGGTAAATGCCCCGCGCGTTGTGCCGAATAATTCGCTGTCAGCGAGCGTATCATGCAATGTCGCCGCATTTACGTGGAGCAGCCGCTTGGTTTTTCGCAATGACATATTATGAATCAAACTGGCGACCAGCCCTTTGCCCGTTCCTGTTTCGCCCAATATAAGGACGGAAATTTTCGATTCAGCAAGCCGGGCGATTTGCATCCTGACCTGTTGCGCCGCATGAGACGAGCCTGCAAACTCATTAAGGCAAGCATCCTTCAATTCCGCACCGGTCTGCGGCTCCGTGTGTATGTGCCGCATGAGCAAATGTTCGCGCAAATCCTTGATGCTGCAAGGGAATGGAATTATCGAAGCACCGTATTTTTGCAAAGTAAATATGACTTCCTTCGGCGAACCGTGCGGCGCAAGAAAAATCGCCTGTCCGAGAATGTCGTGGATTTTGGAAAGAAAGAAGTGAAAGGAGCGGGGCGGAATCGCGGTGCAATCAATGAGAAATACCGCATTTGCCGGAGGCGCCTGTAAATAGGGAATCAGCGTTTCCATCAAGTTTACACAAACAGGCGGCAACGCATCGCCCACCGCCCGAAAGCACAGCGCCTCCACGTCATTCCGTGCCGATAAAATCAAAGCATACGGCATCTGCGCGGCCCCCAGTATGCCTGTCTGGTTTGTTTTTATGTAATTACTTTCCATACATGAAATTATATCTTCAGAAAATGCAGAATGCAAGTTATTTGTAATTTTAATTTATTGAAATTCTTCTAATCAAGCAAAAATAAAAGTTAATATCATAAATTGTTGAGCAGTAGTATTCTTACGTTCTCAGTTTTTCCAAAGCCTTTGTTGCTTTTCAAGTCATGTAAAAGCCGCGGAACTCAGTTTTTGCCATTTTCATAGGTTTTGCGGCCGGAATTACCGGAAAATACTAAAAAAGCGCCTCATTTTTTCTAAAAACATTAAACCTGTTCGACAACGCAGTTATCGAACAGCTCTATCATAGAAATGATTAGATTGCCATAGCATTTTTTAAAAACTGGGATCCGTGTTTGTCGGCTATCAAGTCTCTTATTTTTTCAGCCAGTACCATGTTCTTGCTAAGTTTTACTGGAGCTGCTTTTGCCGTCATTTCATATTCTGCTTTTCCCTCGCATAGTCGGCGTTATATTCAAACTGTGTTTTTATAGAGAATGTTTCATGCTCTCCATTCCTCTTTGTATCTCCTGTTGTATGCTGCGCCTGCTCTTGTTCCGTGTTTGTTATTTTTGGAAAACGATTTGTCCTCTTAGATAAAACTCCAGCACGAATCTTTCATTGTATGAAACGTGAGTGAACTCTTTTGTGTTTCCATTATTGTCGCCATAAGTTTTTTCCTCCATTATCTGTTTTTGTTAGTCAACAAAATTATAGCAGTTCAAAGAAACCTTTTCTTTATTTTGGCGACAGTATATTTTACTGTTGGCGTAAACGTGCTGGCCTTCAGCAAAGAACTTTCAATTTAGCAGCCACTCCAGCGCATTTTTTCTGGCAATGCCGTCGTAGTCGGCTTCGGGGTCGTCATCGAGCGTCAAAATCATTTTGGAGTAATTGTCTTTTATCATTTTCAATGGTTTTAGTTCGCGTTCCAATGTAGAAGCGTCTCGGACGCTGGCTGCAACTTGAATATATGTGTTTCCGTTTTGATTCTGCGCCACAAAATCAACTTCAAAAGCGTCAATTTTTCCAACATAAACGGAATAACCGCGCCGCAAAAGTTCAAGATAGATCACGTTTTCAAGTATATGCCCTACATCCATCGCCTTTTTTCCGAGCATAAAATTGCGTAGTCCGACATCCGCCACGTAATATTTTTCAAGGCTTTTCAGATACTCCTTGCCTTTTATATTATAACGGGTTGCACAGTAAACAATAAAACTTTCTTCAAGCGCACTCACGTATTTTTCAATAGTCTTGGAATCTGACTTTCTGCTGTTTGAAGTAAGCGTATCGGAGATTCTTTTAGATGAAAGTTCTAGTCCTATGTTGTCAAAAAGAAACTGAGTTACGCTTTTCAAAATAAGCGTGTCGGAGATTCTTTTTCTGTCAATAATATCTTTGACCAAAATCGTGTTGTAAATTCCTTCAAGATAAGAATTTATTTCCTGCGGACTTTCAAGGAGTTCAAGGACATACGGAAAAGAACTTGTCTGAATATACTGCCTATATGCGGAAGAAAGATTTGCAGACAGATTCGTAGCTTGCGTAAATTCTTTAAATGAAAGCGGAAGCATTTTTATTTCCACGTAGCGACCGCTGATGAGCGTTGCAATTTCGCTTGAAAGCAGGGAAGAATTTGAGCCTGTAAGATACAAGTCTACATTTTTTTTGATGTAAAGGCTGTCTACAACATCCGGAAAATTTTCCACACGTTGAATTTCATCAAGGAAAATATAATTCATTTCAGGTGTAAGACGTTCTTTTATAAAAGCATAAAGCAAATCGGGATTCCGTAAAGACTTGTATTCAAAATCTTCAAAGTTGATAAAAATAATCTGCTCTTTTTTTATCCCTGTCGATAAAAGTTCATCGCGGAACATTTCCAAAACTGTTGATTTTCCGCAACGACGGATTCCGGTAACAATTTTTATGAGTTTTTTGCGTTGTAGATTTCGGAGACGCTCTAGATATTCACTTCTCACAATTCTTGGAAATTCATTTTCTTCCAGCTTTTCCATATTGGCATTCTATTCCGAAAACTTTGTAAAATCAATAAGTTTTTGGAATAGATTCCGAAAACTTTTTTTTCGGGGCGTTTACCCCTCCGCTGTCCTGCGTCAGAGGAGTGGATTTCATTCCTCATACAAATCGTTGTTTATATCGTCGCCTTTTATAACGCTTTCGCTTATTTCCGTCATGTCCTTAAGGCAAGGCGCGGATACATAAAAGTCAGCCATGCGGAATGGGTGCATTTCCCGTTCATGCTGCAAATACGCTCCGCTTCCTCTTCCGTTACGTCGAGTTTTTCGACAAGTTCTTTTGCCGTAAAACCGAACTTGTCGTTGTAAACAAAATCATCTTTTCCCGTGTTGTAGGGCGGGTCAATGTAAATGCATTTGATTTTTTCGGCGTAGGAATATTTCAGGTGCTGCAGGGCATCAAGATTGTCGCCGACAATGTAGACATTTTCGCTGTTTGTTTCAGCGTTCCGTTCGGCCGGCACAATCACCGTTTCGCTGTCAAGATTTGCCTGATAGCGCGCATAGCTTTTTCCGAGAAAGTTCAGCGTAAAACCTTCTTTTTTTATATCGACTTCGTCTTTGTTCATAAGTTCTGCAAGTTTTTCCGTGTCAAAATGTTCTTTTATGACAGTGCCGTTTTCGTCGGTCTCCGGTTTTGAAAAACACTGCGGAAAATATTTTTTCAATATTTCAAGTTCTCTGCTGTTCGGCGTTACGGTTTCGTTGTATTTTTGCGTGTCGGTTTGCATGAAAAAATCCGTTTTATGATTTAAAAAGTCTAATATTTAGTCTTTTGGTGCTATAAAGTTTGAAATTGAGACTTTGCTATAAAATCGGTCTATTTGTTAGAATTACTTAAATAAAAAGTCGATTATTTTGAAATGCGTGAATACGATAAAATCAGACTTTGTAGAAAATTTAATCTACTACAGGAATCAGAAATCCTTGTCCCAGCTAGAATTATCCGGTATTTGCGATTGCGGAAAAAGTACAATAAGCGGCATCGAAGCAGGAAAAACCTTTCCATCTTTTGATTTATAGACTAGCCGATGCATTGGAAATCCATCCAGCGGACTTATTCCTGCGCAACGCCAGCAAGACCCGTGAAGATATGCGGAAATTTTTTGATGAAGAGTTGTTGCTTAAAGTCCAAGAGATGATAGAAAAGCAATTTCCCCTTGCTGAATATGGAGAGCTGGAGTGAAAAATCCGGAAAATCCGCAGCGGCGAAACAACCGAAAGCGTGCGCAGCTACCGCAAATATTTTTACTCCGCAAACAATTGGAACGGGACAAACTACAAGTACTGCCATTAGGGAACTTCTAAAAACCTCAGTTTTTTAGAGGTAACTTTGAAAATGCAATGTTGCAACTTGCGATAATCCCGGCGAGTTACAACTCGCCGCAGTCTCGAAAAAAATCGCAAAAAGCGAGTTTTTCGTGATGTCCACTACTATTTTCCGCGCTGCTATTGTCGGTACGCCTTGCACTCAAAGCGGATGAGACTTTGTTTCAAACGCAACTGCCCTTTCATTGCACATGCGTAAGCGTCTATGTTAATATGAGGCATCTTATATAGAAGGAAACGACATGAAAATTGAAACAAAATGCCTGCATTCGGGGTACGAGCCGGCGAACGGTGCGCCGGGGGTTATGCCGATTGTTCAGAGCACAACGTATAAATTCGATTCATGCGAGCATATTGCGGCGCTTTTTGACAAACCGACCGAGTTTATCTATTCGCGCTTTGCAAATCCGACGTGCGACGCAGTAGAAAGAAAGATTGCAGCGCTCGAAGGCGGCGTCGGCTGTATGCTTACGGCGAGCGGGCAGGCGGCATCGCTGCTTTCCGTTTTGAATCTTTGCAATGCGGGCGACAGCATCGTTGCAAGCGCATCGATTTACGGCGGCACGGTAAATCTCTTCGGTTTTACGCTGAAAAAATTAGGAATCGAGTGCATTTGGGTTGATGCAGACGCTTCTGAAGAAGAATTGGCGGCGGCATTTAAGCCGAACACCAAATGCGTCTTCGGAGAGACCGTCGCAAATCCGGCGCTTACGGTTTTCAATTTCGAGCAATGGGCAAAGGCGGCTCATACGCATCATGTTCCGCTCATCATAGACAACACGTTTGCCACCCCGATTTTGTGCCGGCCGATTGAATGGGGCGCGGACATCGTGGTGCATTCGACGACAAAATACATGGACGGCCATGCAGTGCAAGGCGGCGGCGCAATTATCGACAGCGGGAAGTTCGATTGGACGGCAGCGCACGAGGCTACCGGCAAATTCAGCGATTTTGTCGAACCGGATCCAAGCTATCACGGTTTGAATTACGTCAAAGATTTTGGGACGGCGGCCTACATCGTAAAAGCTCGGACGCAGCTCATGCGGGACTTCGGCTGTTATCCGGCGGCGCACAGCGCGTTCCTCTTGAATCTAGGACTTGAAACGCTCCACGTGCGTATGCCGCAATATTGTAAAAATGCGCTGGCGGTTGCCGAATACTTTAAGCGAAGTCCGAAAATCGAACAGGTCTCCTACCCGTCGCTTGCAGGCGACGCCTATTACGAGCGAGCAAAAAAATATCTTCCGGACGGCTCCGGCGGCGTTGCGACCATTTGCATACGCGGCGGCCGGGAAGCTGCGCTCCGCTTCATGAACGCATTGCAGCTTGCAACAATGGAAGTGCACGTTGCAGATATCCGAACGTGCGTCCTCCATCCAGCCAGCACCACCCACCGCCAGCTTACCGATTCCCAACTTGCCGCCGCCGGAATCCATAGCGGCCTCGTGCGCTTCAGCTGCGGCTTAGAAAATACAACCGACATCATTGAAGACATCGAAAGAGGCCTTTCCGCCATCTGACAGCGCCGACACACTCCCCGTGCAGAGCAAGACCGACCGATGCAACGCGCAGGACACGGCGGCATATCGGTTTACCGGCCGTGTTGTCATGAATCGGATGCGGCGTTTCTCCCGGCCCCATCGCTGTTCGGTCGAGCAGTGAGCGCGTTGGCGGGGGCTGCAATTCGGGCGAGGATTCCGCATTATCGAGATTGCGGGGCTTCCGCACAGCTCGATGCCGACTGATGCAACGCGCGGGACACGACAGCGCATCAGTTTACCGGCTGGTACGGCATAAATCGGATACGGCGTTTCTCCCGGCCCCATTGCGGTTCGGCCGAACAGTGAGCGCATCTGCGGGGGCGGCACTTCGAGCGAGGATTCCGCATCATCTGGATTGCGGGAGGCGCCCGCGCAGAGCGATGCCGACCGATGCAACGCGCGGGACGCGGCGGCATATCGGTTTACCGGCCGTTACGGCATGAATCGGAGGCAGCATTTCTCCCTGCCCCATCGCTGTTCGGCCATGTAGTGAGTGCATCTGCGGGGCGGCGCGTCGAGCGAGGATTCCACGTCATCGAGATTGCGGGGCTTCCGCACAGGGCGAGGGCGACAGATGCAACGAGGGGACACAGCGGCGCATCGGTTGACTAGCCGGTACTGCATGAATCGGATGCCGCATTTCTCCCTGCCCCATCGCTGTTCGGCCGAGCAGAGAGCGCGTTGGCGGGGACGGCGCGTCTGCAATGGGCGAGATTTTCGAGCAGTTTACAGCCTGTCAGAATTTTGTTGTTTTTTTTGTTAATATTCAAAATCTGTACAACAAGTTCCAACAATGGCGCGGCCAGCTTCCGTCAGATAGGCGTTGGGCAGTCCTTCGAATCTGTTTAAAGTCTTCTAAGAAGAATTGCCACAAATGTTAGTAAGTATGACTAATTGCTTTATAAAATATAACAACTATTTCAGGATAAAAGCAAAGTCTGCGTAGATGCAGTTGTTGTGCTTTTTTAGCAAACTGTCTTTAAACCAAAACAATATATCTTAATAGAGCGTATGACAGAAGCTTAAAATTGTGAGCGATCGAATATACGGAAGAAATCTACACGTTTGCACAAGCTCCGTTGTGGAGACGCTGTTGCGTTTTTACAAGACAATTAGCTATAGCATTGCGTTGGCTGCTTAAATAATGACGGCGGGAAAAATGATTTTCATTCACCCGTCCGCCCAGCTCTTGACTAAAGCGGTTAGTTTATTTGTATATTAAACCTGTTCGAAAACACAGTTAGCGAACAGGTCTATTCTGAAAAGAAAATGCGCAGGTTCGGCGCTGATATAGTTTTTAGGAGGGCGTTATGGGAAAACGCATTCGGCCGATGGTGGACATCGGGATGACGGTGGGGCTGCTTGCCTGCATGGGGTATCTTTTGATCGGGGAGTATGCGCATGAATGGATTGGCTGCGCACTGTTTGCGCTGTTTATTACGCATCATATTTTGAATAAGGCGTGGCACCGCGCGTTGTTTCGCGGAAAGTATTCTGCGATGCGGACATTTACGGCGGTGATTAACAGTCTGCTCGTGTTGTGTATGTTCAGTTCGATGCTGAGCGGATTGGTGATTTCAAAGCATCGGGGGACTGCGCTGCCGTTTGAAGGACTGACCAACATTGCGCGGTTGGCGCATATGCTTGCGGCATATTGGGGATTTGCACTGATGTCGATCCACATCGGTACGCATTGGACGATGGCGCTCAAGAAGACGGAAAAAGCGCTGAACGTGCAAAAGGATTCGCGCCTAAAAAAAATTGCGCTCCGCAGTATCGGCGGCCTTGTTGCGGCATACGGCGTTTTCGCGTTCATCAAGCGGCAGCTCGGTTCGTATATGTTGCTGCGTACACAATTTGTTTTTTTCGATACGGAAGAGCCGCTGGTTTTCTTCTATTTAGATTACCTTGCGATTATGGGGCTTTTCATTTGGCTCGGTTATTATGCAGTGCAGCTCATCAAACAAGTCGGAAAGAACAAATCGCGCAGAGCCGCTCACTAGACCTGCTCGATCCCCCCATTATCGAACAGGTCAACGAGTTCTACATCGTGCTATTTGCGCGATGTAGAATATCGCATTTTAGGTAACCTGTTCTGAAACAGAAGTTTCCGGACAGGTCTAATCGACGGTTCGGCAAAAATAGATGAGGCATCCGGCATTCCGCACGGCAAGCGGAGCGGCTCACCGCTCGCGCTTTTTAAATACACGTTCCGTTTTATCCGGACAGCGGCATTTTTGAATCCCCTGCTTTCATAAAGCGGCTAAATGCTTCGGTGTGCGTGGGGGAATTCCCGTTTCCAAAGCGGAATGGAGTTGACTCCTCTTCCTGCTCCAACAAAATCAATTTGATGCCGCCGTACGTGCAGCCGGCCAATGGTGCGCGGCAAGCTGAATCGCAGCGGTATCCTGAGGAGAACTGTCTCTGCAATAGCGGCTTCTCACTTCCGATGGACAGGCGCCTTATGAGCTAGATTTTCCGCTTCCCGCGCCTCCGGATGAAAATACTGCATTCACCTGAATGCCGCGGCTTCACTGATTTGCATTTTGATAAAATCGGGCGATAAAAGAGCGGCAGTGAGCATGATGCCATCGTGGATGACCGGAGCGGCTTTTCTCCGACAAGGCATCCGCAGTGCGCCTACAGAAAAAACGCTGCTACGCGGAGTATGCACTCTTTCTGCAAAGTGTACTCGACCATGAGATTAACTGACAAACAGGCTTTCATATCTGTGCGAATGGAATAAAAACATCCCGACTGTTTTGACCAATCGGCCTGTTCGCTCGGTTTTTCCTGTTTGGGAAAACGCTCCGGCGATGCTGTTACTTTTCGACGGATCCCATGTATTCATGCTCGATGCAACGTATCGGACATGCCAAGCGTACACGTGAAACCGGAGTAAGTCTTTATAGCGTTGCAGCTGTAATGAAATACAAACTCAAATGGGAGACGACCGCACATACGAAACATTCAAACGACATCTTGTCCCTGCTGAACGAGAAACTATCGTTTTAGCGGGGAAACAATCAACCGAATGTGAAAATACCCCTTCGCGCTTCGCGATATATAGCCCGCCTCTAGAGCCGCTTCAAGAACCGCGTACAAAATATTTAGGATATTACAGATGCCCCGACACCGGAATTCGACGAGTTCTACACTACAAAGGCAAGAAAATTATACCGCGTATGAAATTTAAGAACTGCCCAACGCCTATCTGACGGAAGCAGCCGCGTCATTATTGGAACGTGTTGTGCAGATTTTGAATATTAACAAAAAAGCAACAAAATTCTGGCAGACTGCAAACTGCTCTAAAAATACCGCGCGTTGCAGACGCGCCGCTCTCGCAGATGCGCTCACTGCTCGACCGACAGCGATGAGGGCAGGTAAAAAATACGGCATCCGCTTCATGTCGTACCGGCTGATAAACCGATGCGCTGCCGTGCCCCCGGATGAATCGCATCTGTCAACCTCGCTCTGCACGGAAGCCTACAACCTCGATGGAGCGGAATCTCTCTCGAATTGCTGCCCCCCGCAGATACGCTCATTGCACGGCCGAACAGCGATGGCGCAGGTATAGCTATTTGCCTTGAAATATAACTGAAAATTCTATACGCCATTCACATGGCGTATGATAGAAATTTAAGATTGTGAGCAACCAAATATACAGGAGAAGACCGCACATTGGCACAGGCTGCGGCGATATTTAAAATAAATATTGGTACACTCATTGGCTGGAGAAAACGCTACAGGCAACCGGAGACGTGAAAGTGAAAATCCGCCGTCCGGTCAGCAAGAAAATTATTCCTGAAAAACCCGCCCTGTTCGATAACATCGAACAGGGCTACGAGATATAAATCGCACAAATAGCACGGTTTAGAACATTGCATTGCAAGGTACCCGATTCCGAAACGGAAGTTTCCGAACTGATTTAATCATCGAATATGTAGAACCGTCTCCTGATGCCTACTCAAAGAAATCGCGGAAGTCTTCGGCTGGCATCCATCTTCAGTGCTGAAACAGTTGAGAAACCTCAGGTTACGCGAAAAAAAGAGCACGTTCTACAAGGAATAAAATGTTGAAAAAGGAAAATCGTATTTGAACTCTATCAAAAACGTTCCGAAGGAAAACTGCTATATTTCTATAAAAAGGAAGCAACACACAGGCACCCCGAAGATATGCCCGCAGCTTCGAGGAGAATGGGGTAATATGCGCATCAGCACTAAGCGTCATGCTCGAATTGAGCTATAGCCAATCGTAAAAAAAACACCGCAAGCCCCGATCTTTTTGCCGCCGTGTTTATCGGAATGCAATTCTATTAAGCACACGTGGAACGCTTTGAAGCGGAATATTGCAAGTCAAATCCATCGCTACAGTGCCGTCGCAGAGATGCCTATTCGTCTTTACAAAGCAATTAGCCATATTCAAACTGTTCGTTCGCTATGTTGCTGGGTAGGCTTGCCTCATGGTTGCATTCTGCATCAAGCGGAAGGAAACAGCCTCTCTGCTAGCGCGTTTTAAGCATTCGATTCTCCGAGCAAGCGGCACACAAGAAGGCGGCGAGACGAGTTATTACACTCCGCATATACTGCATATATGGAAGATTTTAGATCGGAATGACGTTTTTTGCGGTAGATGCCGTTTTTATTCGATGTTGAATAAGGCCGAAAATCCCAATATACTCGCTCAAATCAAATTTATTTACTGAAGGTTTTTTATGGTTATTCTTACACTAAACTGCGGATCGTCTTCCGCAAAGTATCAGGTTTACGATTGGGACAACAAGGCTGTCCTTGCCAACGGCGTGGTCGAGCGTGTGGGACGGGACGGCGCGGGCATTACGCATAACGCGCGTGGAAAAAAAACGGAGATTTTAAGTCCGTGCCCGACGCATAAAGAAGCGATTGAATTAATAATGAAGGAAATTACCGATCCAGAAGTCGGCGTTATTCACGATATGCAGATGATTGGAGCCGTCGGCCACCGAGTGCTGCATGGAGGCGATAAATTTACCAAATCGGTTATGATTACGCCGGAAGTTTTGGAAACATTCCGGAGCGTTCAGGATTTGGGGCCGCTGCATAATCCTGCAAACATCATGGGAATCGAAGCGGCGCAGAAGGTACTGCCGGACGTTCCGCATTGTGCGGTGATGGATACCGCGTGGCATCAAACCATGCCGGATTTTGCGTTTTTGTATGCCGTTCCCCGCGAATGGTATGAAAAATACCACGCTCGTAAGTACGGCTTTCATGGTACATCCTTCCTTTATACGTCAAAACGAGCGGCTGTCCTGCTGCGAAAGCAGCCGAAAGACACGAACCTTATCATCTGCCACGTAGGAAACGGAGCCTCCGTGTGCGCGGTCAAAAACGGCCAGTGCTACGATACGTCGATGGGTATTACGCCGCTTGATGGGCTGGTGATGGGCACTCGTTCAGGGGAAGTCGATCCTGCGCTCCCGCTTTTTATTATGCGGAAGACCGGTATGAGCGTTGATGAGATGGACAATGCCCTCAATAAGATGAGCGGGCTTTTGGGAATTACGGGAAAGTTTGCCGACCGGCGCGATGTGGAAGCGGCCACAAAGAGCGGCGATGCGCTTGCGGAGCTTGCAACCAAGATGGAATGCTACCGCTTAAAAAAATATATCGGTTCGTATATGGCGGCGTTGGGGCATGTCGATGCCATTGTTTTTACCGCCGGCGTCGGCGAGCATTCCGCGTTCATTCGAAAGCGCACGCTGGAAGGCCTTGAGGAGCTTGGCATTACGCTTGATGCGCAAAAGAACGAATATAGTAGAACTGCAAATGCGGAAACGTGCATCAGCGCCGATGACAGCCGCATTAAGATTTATGTCATTCCAACGGATGAAGAACTGGTAATGACCGAAGATGCCTACGCATTGATGAAAGGCGTGTACGACGTTCACACCAATTTTACCTATAGCTTCCAGTCTCCGGATTATGTAAATAAGGCACGAGAAGAAGCTCTCAAAGAAGATTTGAAAAAACAGCCGCACATTGCCGATGTTATGGTGCGCGCGGCAAAAGATTAGTTTGAACGAGGGAAACGCGGGCGGGGCGACGTATCGGAACGCAGCGTTTGCTCTGCGCCCGCAATGAATGCCTTGTAACAGGGCGATGTTCTGCGCTGTATTCGTGCAGAGAGCGTGCGCCGCGTTGAAACAAAAGGATTAAAGCCGCCTGCCGCCGCTTTATGAGAACGCGCAGTACAAAATGTTGCCGTTATCCCCCAATGCCTCGTCGGGGAATGTTGGTGTTGAATAAATTTTATATACAGCTAATTGTTTTCTAAAATCTAATAACTATTTTTAGTATAAAGAACTCTGTGGATATAATTCGCAATGGTTATACATACAAAGAGGAATCTGCGACTTGTCTATGCTAATATTTATTGCGATTTTACAAGGCAAGTAAGCATACACTCATTTTCAGCAGTCCGTCCCCGCCGCAGATATCGCAACTCGCCAGTTTTGCCCCCGCAAAACCGGAAACGGACGGCCAGAAAAATAAAACCAGCACGGTTATTTTATTCCGTCTTTCATTGGGCGTACCCCACTCGTCTGTTTTACCTGCAAAATCGGAAACGGACAGCCGGAAAAATTAAATCTGCACGGTTATTTTTATCCCGTCTTCCATTGGGCGTACCCCACTCGTCAGTTTTACCTACAAAATCGGAAACGGACGGCCGAAAAATAAAACCTGCACGGTTATTTTTATCCCGTCTTCCATTGGCGTACACCTCTCGCCAGTTTTACCTCCGCAAAACTGGAAGCGGATGGCCGAGAAATTAAACCTGTACGGCCTATTTTATCCCGTCCGCCCCGCTCCCGTCCTTTTGCAGTTTTCGGTGGAGGGTTTTCCGCTCGATGCCTAAAATCTCCGCCGTTTTTGATTTATTGCCTTTGTTGGCAGCAAGATTTTGTTCAATGATAATTTTTTCTGCCGCTTCAAGGCTGATGCCGAGCGGAATGGCAATGGATGCGTCGGCCGTGCACTCGCTGATTGTCGGCGGAAGGTCTTCCAGTGTGATTTCTTCGCCGGAGCACATGACCACCGCGCTTTCCATGCAATTTCTCAGCTGGCGGATGTTGCCGGGCCACTCGTATTTATACAACGCCGCCCGTGCGCGCCCTTCAATGCCGCCGACGGTTTTCCCGTTTTCCCGCGCAAATTCCTTCAGAAAATGATCGATAAGCAGCGGAATGTCGTCTCTTCGTTCGCGGAGCGGGGGAACGTGCAGATGCACGACATTCAGCCGGTAATACAAATCTTCGCGGAAACGCCCCGCTTGCACCTCCGCTTCAAGGTTCCGGTTGGTTGCCGCGACAATGCGCACGTCAACCGTAATGGTATCTTCGCCGCCAACGCGCTCAAACTTCTTTTCCTGCAAAACGCGGAGAATCTTTACCTGCGTCGCCTGATTGATTTCGCCGATTTCATCGAGGAAGATGGTTCCCCCGTGCGCAAGCTCAAAGCGCCCTTTTTTCATGCCGTCGGCTCCGGTAAACGCTCCCCGCTCATGGCCGAACAGTTCGCTTTCCAAAAGCGATTCGCTGAGCGCGGCGCAATGCACTTTGATAAACGAGCCGTCTTTCCGCGGCGACAGGCGATGCACGGCATCCGCCACCAGTTCTTTGCCGACTCCGCTCTCTCCGGTAATGAGCACGCTCGCTTTTGACGGCGCAACCTTCCGGATAAGCTCATAGAGATGCTGCATATCCGCGCTCTTCCCGATGATGCTTGCAAACGAGTTTTTTGCGTCGAGTTCTTGCTGCAATATCCGGTGTTTGAGCGACAATTCGCGGGCTTCAAGCGCACGCTTTACGATGATGTTGAGCTGGTCGAGGTTGAGCGGCTTCGTTAGAAAATCGTATGCGCCCGCCTTCATCGCATTGACGGCAGCGTCGATGCTGCCGTGCCCAGTCAGCACAATGACAGGAATGCCGGGCGTACCGGTCGCAATGCGGCGCACCACTTCATCGCCTGAAATACCATCCATGCGCAGGTCGGTGATCACAAGGTCAATGTCGCCCTTGCCGATGAGCATAAGCCCCTCGCGCCCGTTCGATGCTGTTTTTACCGCATAATCTTCCAGCTCAAAGTTTGCAGCCAGCCCGTTTCTGATATTCCGCTCATCATCGATAATTAAAATCGTAAATTTCATGTTTGCGCCTTTTTATCCGTTCCGGTATTTTTCAGCAATTTTTTGTCGGTTTGCGGAATCGGAAGGACGATTGAAATTTTCGTCCCTTCTCCCTTGCCCGAATCGACTTGAATATCTCCGTTGAATTCCTTGATGATTTTGTACGCCATCGTCATGCCAAGCCCCGTGCCGGCCGCCTTTGTCGTGTAATACGGCTCAAAAATGCGCGGAATGTCCGCGCGGTCGATGCCGCTGCCGTTGTCCGCAATGGATACGATGTAGCTGTCGTTTTTGACGGCCGCTGTAAAATCAATCTTGCCGGGGCAACTGTGGCAGCCGCTGCAACCTTCCGAGCATTCCTTGTAGCGTTCTTTGATGGCGGCAAATGCGTTCTGCGCAATGTTTACGATTACTTCGCGGAAAAGTTTTTCGTCAATCAGGATGCGGCAGCCGTCTTCGGGAACTTTGATGCTGACGACGACGTGTGCGCGGCTGAATTCCGGCGAAAAAAAATCCACGATGTTTTTTAAAATCGGCGCAGGATCCTTGAGCATCAACTCCGCTTTGACAGGGCGGACGGCAAACAAAAAATTCATCACGAGCTTGTTCAGCCCTTCGATTTCCTGATTAACGACATCAAGATGCGCTTCAAGCACATTTTTTTCCGGCAGGAGGCCGTTGCCTTCGCGCTGTTTTTTAATAATCCGCTGCACCAACTGAATGTGGATGCCCATTGCGCCGAGCGGGTTTTTAATTTCGTGCGCCATGCCCGCAGCAAGACTGGTAAGCCCCGCCATGTTTTCCATGCGGCGCGAAAGCACCTCCTTACTGCGCTGCTGCGTGATGTCTTCAATCTTGATGATGTTGCCGGACAGTTCTGTCTGATTGACGTAGGACAGGAGCGAAATGGTCATAAAACGCGCCGCGCCGCCCGCTCCGGCAACGGTAAATTCCTCCGTCATGTTCGTTTTGCCGCTTTCAGCCGCTTTTTTCAAAAACCGCCCGATCTCCGGCTCGGAAACAAGGTTCCACACGCATTCCGATTCGAATTTATTTTCATCGATGTCATTGAAAAAGAGGAAGCGGTCGGCGGCCTTATTCGTTTGCAGGATTTTCCACTGCCGATCAACGATGACCAATCCCGTCGCCAGCGAATCGAATATTGAATCGAGCATGGCGTTTTCTGCGGCCACGTCGCGGAGGATGCCGGCAAGTTGTTCGCTCGAAAGTTTCGGCAGCTTTTCTAACAGCCGGTTCAAACTGCGCATTCAAACACCCCGCCATACTGTTTGTTCGTTTTGAGGAGGGAACGCACGAGCGTTTCGAGCGCGGCGGTCGGCGACAGGTTGTAGACGGTTACGGAGTTCCAGCAGGCTTCAAGCGCGGCTAAGACTTCTCTGGATGCAGCTCCGCCTAGGGGGGAAAACAACAGCTTCCGCTGTGCGCCGGTTATGCCGTCAAGAAAGATTTTTAAGGCGATGCGGGGATTGAACGCGCCGCATTCTTTGACGGTTGCCGGAATGTCGGGGATGCGGAAGGCCGCGATGTCCGCAAAAAAGGCTTGAGCGGCAGCGCGCACAACCGGCGGCGGCACCGGCAGATAGGACAACAGGTAATCGCTGATGCTGCCGGTAAAAGTTTCGGCATGAAAAACGCGGTCGAGCACGTTCCGCTCCTGTTCGGCGTTCCGCTTTGCAAACTGATACGTTCTGACGCGGGATAAAATAGTCGGCATTACGGCGGCGCGGCACGTTGTCGTTAGGATGAACACAGTATCTTCCGGCGGCTCTTCCAGAATCTTGAGGAGGGCGTTCCGGACGCTTTCAAGCATCCGGTCGGCATTTTCGATAATAATCGTCTTTTTTCCGTCAAATGACTTGATCCGCGCCCACGCGCTTGCGTTCCGCATCTGCGAAACCGGAATTGAATCGTAGAGGAAGGTTCCTTCAAGCTTTTGAAAGTGGGCGGACAGCTTTTCCGCCGTCTTACGCACGGTTTTGAGTTCAGGCAACGTATGCGGAAAGTCGAGCGGCTCCATAAGCTCATCGATTTCCGCAATGGCTGCGGCAATT
The DNA here is from genome assembly GCA_963539665.1 of uncultured Treponema sp. Taxonomy (GTDB): domain Bacteria; phylum Spirochaetota; class Spirochaetia; order Treponematales; family Treponemataceae; genus Treponema_D. The sequence continues at coordinate 8,760 of CAUTOX010000019.1, read as the reverse complement.
TTGGAAAATTTGTCGTCGCCGTCCCAGAGTACGCCGCTAAAGCGCAGGGTAAGTTTGCGGGCGGCGCGGAGGTAGAGGTAGCGCGCAGCGGTGAGAAAGGGCGCATTGGATTCGGCCGCTTTTAAGAATAGTGCGGAGGCGGCTTCAATTTCCGTCGTGCAGGCGCGCGGACCTGCAAGCAGCAAATTGGCGTTTACAAGCGACTTATGCTGTGCGCAGGACGGGCAAACGCAATTCCAGTCGCCTTGCGGCGCGGCCGTACAGGAGAGGATTCGAGCAGTTTCGAGCGCTCCTGTAAGTTTTCCGGAACATTCTGCCCCCGAAAAAAGGAGCGCGCCGGGTAATGCGGCGTTTTTTATGTCGGCAGCAAGACGCGCGGCTGCCGCTTGGTGTAAAAGATTGTCATACATTCGGCAACAGCCCCCGTAAATAAAGCGCTGACGTGCTGATATGTGCGCTCAGTATTTTGTAGAAAACGCTTTCAGCGAACAGCGGAGACACGTCGTACCACGGCTGCGCAGTCAAAATAATGAGGAGCGCCGCAATGACGGCAAGCCCCTCCGCTCCGCCGAGCAAAAAACCAAGCCAGCGGTCAAGCCCCCGCATAATCCTGCCGGAAAAGAGACGCGCTACGAGCTGTTCAACGATTGAGATGGAGAGAAAGGCAACAATAAAAATAATGATGAACGCAAAAACTTTTGAAACGGCCGGATTTGTTACCGTCGGCACAAGGCGCCGATTCAAAAGCGGCGTAAAGATAATGGCCGATGCGAAACTGCCGATTACAATGAGTTTTCCGAACAGCTCATTCACCAGCCCCTTGATGAAGGCGGAAACGGCGAATGTTATGATAACGGCGAGGAAACATAAATCAACGAGCGCAAGTGTCATAGTCAATTCCTTATTTGGCGGTTTTCCGGTTCGCCTTGAACGAAAAACGCAGCCTGCAAAATGAATGCCGTTTCTCCAGCGGATTTGTCGGCGTTCTGTACGCGATTAAACCTACTCGGAAACTTCCCTTTCGGAACAAGTTATCTTGTATAAAAAATCTGCAATTTTTTCAGCAGGCTTGGAAGCTCCTGCCAACGCGGCTGCGGCATCCGCGTATTTTTTTCGTTCAGCAGGATTGAGAAAGCGGGTGAGCGTTTGTTCTAGGTTTGCAGCCGTCGCATTTTCTCCTGCAAGGACTGCGGCTGCTCCATTCCGCTCGAAAAAGGCGGCATTTTCCATTTGGTCTCCCCGCGTTCCAGAGCCGCAGAGCGGAATAAGAAGCATCGGCTTACCCAAAACGGCGCACTCCCAGAGCGCGTTTGCGCCGGAGCGGGAGAGCACAACGTCCGCTGCGGCAATGACATCCGGCATTTGGGAATAAATGAATGGGTAAGGACGGTAATTTTCCGCAACGGCTGCGGATGAGGATGCGCTGCACGGCAATGCGGCCGCATCTTTTGCGCCTGTTTGGTGAACGACGGCAAAATGAGCGCATAACCAATCAAGTTTTTCTCGAACCAGCTCGTTTATCTGCCGTGCGCCAAGGCTTCCGCCAATAACTAAAAGGATCGGCTTGTCGGTTTTGAGATGCAAAAACTGCCGCCCGCGCGCTGCATCGGCTGAATAAAAAAACGGCCGCACCGGATTTCCGCTTAGAATCATCTTTGATTGCGCGGCGGCTCCAAAATATTTTGCCGTCTCCTTGTACGATATGAAAATCCGTTCTGCAAACCGGCTGTTTATCTGCGTGGCAAGGCCGGGCGTAAAGTCGCATTCGTGCGTAAAAACAGGAATGCCGAGCAGCTTTGCGGCCAAACACGGCGGAACGCTGACAAATCCCCCTTTGGAAAAGAGCGCGGCAGGTTTTAGCCGCGCCAAAATAAAAAATGACGCGATGCAACCTGCAAATATTTTAAAGAGATCGAAAAAGTTTTGAAGAGAAAGGTAGCGGCGCAGTTTACCCGACGGAATGCCGTAAAAGGCGTCGATGCTGGGGCGGCCGTCCGCATCGGCGTTTTTTTCGGCAATGGTTTTATCCATGCCGGCGCGGTTTCCTATCCAGCAAAGCCTCACCGTAACGCCGTTCTGCCGGCACTTTGCGCGGAGCGCATCGGCAACCGCAAGACCGGGATAAATGTGGCCGCCCGTACCTCCGCCGGCAAATACCACCGTAACTCCGCCTTTTTTCAGACGCATCGGTTAGGTATCTCCGCTTTCTTTGTGGTATTTTTCGAGAATAGCGACAATTTCCTTCTTTTTAAAAAGGTTCGCGTATCCGTAAGCGGACATCCCCATCGAATCGGGAATATCGGGATTCGCTCCGTGCTCGGCAAGGATGCGGCAGATTTCAACGCGGTCTGCGCCGACAGCAAGCACCAGATTCGTTTGCCCCTCCTTGTTGACGGTGTTCAATTCCGCCCCGCGCTCCGTTAGCGTTCTGGTGATTTCTTCGTTCCCGCGCCAAACCGCATCCATCAACGCCGTATAGCCGCGGTCTTCGGACACCGCATTGATGTCGGCTCCCCGTTCAAGCAGCCAATTGACCATTTCAAGCTTATCGGCGCGCGCGGCGACATTGAGCATCGGGGTACCCAGCGAATCTCGCGCGTTTACATCGATTCCCGCTGTATAAAAACACGTGCACAGCGACTGATCGCCGTTTTCAACCGCAAGCGCAAAATTCTGGGCTGCCAGCGGGATGCCGTGCGCATTCAAATAATCCCGCGCTTCCCGCACCGAATGCGCCTTTGCAATCGCTTTTGCGTCAGCGCGTAAAAATTGAAAAAGTTCATCCCTACTATTAAACGCTTGCACAAATGAATGGCGTACAAGCGTTTCGATGCCGGTCTGAGCAACCGAATAAATCGGCAGTTTTTTTCCGCTTAAAAAACCGAGTATAAAACTCAAACTGCGTGAATGCGGTGCATCCTGCGCAAAAATCACACAATGCGTTATCGCCGGAATAATATCATGCAGAAAGCGCATTTTTTCTTCGTCATCGGGAGCGTCATACATACCGCTTACCGGAAAGTGGGAAAGGATGAGTTCTTTCACATCCTTTACGTCATTTACGTTGTCTTTGCTGGTGGAGAGAATGAGCCAATTCATGCCGCGTATTATAAAACCCTCGATAAAATATAACAAGAGCGCACATTGCCTCTCGTTAAATCTAGCCGAAAGTCGAAGCCCGCTGGAAGGATGCAGGGGGATTCCGGCGAATACAGCGGCAAAAAAATCAAAGTCTGCGAGTATTTTCTTGCGATTTGATACAAGACTTTTTTCTTATGAAGCGCAGCATTTTCCGCGCTGCTGACGCGCTTTGGGGTAAATGTTTCAATAGGAGGCGTTTCAAGCCAGCTCTCAAACAAATCGCCATGCATCGTCTCTGCATATTGAAGGGGATAGACCGGTGCGATAACTGCGTTTCCGAACAGGTTTCCTCAAGTCGAACCGCGCATAAAGCCCAATTCGAGCATGGCATTCACCGCTGATACGCAATTTTCCTCGTCAGATGTAAGCTGGCTTGCGGTTGGCGCATCTTGCACGTTTGCGCTTCTGTTCCTTTTTTGCCAGTTTTGTCTACTGAAAAGCCTGCGTGAAGAACGTGCGGAGAAAGGACGCAGAACTCCAGCGCAGCCCCCGCGCCGCAGGCGTTCGTGGCAATCGGGCAGCCAGATACCGACAGCGTTACGCTGGGGCGGCTGCCTTTTTGCGCAACGCGCTACGGAGCGGCGCGTACAAAGCGGAAGCCGGTATAGTTGTAATATTCGTTCGGGTCGAATTTGTAGCGGTCGCCGGCGCAATAAAAAACGGTGTATTCCGACCAGCTTCCGCCGCGGCAGACGCGCTGACTGCCGTATTTTGGGCCTGCGGCAATGGACGCTGCCGCCTGCTCTTCGTAATCTTCAAACCAATCCCAGCAAAACTCGATGACGTTGCCGCTCATGTCATAGAGACCTGCGCCATTTTTGTTGCCGCTTCCGGATTTTGCAGCTTTTCCCGATTTTGCAGCTGCGCCCGCCGTCCCGACCGGCATTGCGGCGGTTGCATTCTCTCCTGTCCATGCCACGCTGGAGGCGCCGAGCTTACCGGGAATCTCTCCGCTTGCTTTGTCGCCGGACTGCATTCCGTTCTTGTTCCAGCGAGCGGCGAACTCCCATTCCGCTTCTGTCGGCAGACGATACCCATCGGCATCCCACGCGCAAACGGCCAAATCGCAAGCCGCCGTATTGAACGAATCCTTTAAAATCTCGCCCTGATACGAATAACACGGCGTACGCTCGTCAATTTCGCTATACGCATTGCACCATACCAGCGCGTCGTACCAGCTGATCATCGTTACCGGCAGATTCTGTTCATCTTCGCGCGGCGCACCGCCTCGCTTTCCGAATGTGCCTGCCTGCCCCGGATTTAAAAAAGCGTAGCCGCGTTTTTCTGCCTCCATGCGAATGCGGTACCACAGCTCATACGTTGTTTCGTATTTATTTATATAAAAAGGACTTACAACTCGCTTAACAGCAATCGGCTCCGCTCCCTCGCCGATTAAAAACTCCGCTCCCCCCTGCGCCAGCAACGTCATGTCATCGCTCTTGAACACCGTCGGAGCCGGAACCGATTTTGGCGCCGGTTTCTTTTTCATTGGTTTGAACGGGTCTGCCAGATACTGCTGCGAAAAGCCCGACCATATTCCGGCAAGAATCGCCCCCGCCGCCGCCTTCTTCCATAAGCGCTTCATCAAAAACCTCCATATCGAACGCCTGAATCATCTTGCAAATAAACGCCGATGTCAATCAGAGATGGGCGGACAATCCATTGCGTTCAAGGCAGGCGGCCGGAAAACCTTTATTTGACAGACTAAAATGCAGCCGCAGCTTGACTTTTGCGAGCAGGAAAGAATCGCAAGGAGGAAGGTTGCCTTCCGCAGAGAGTGCAGTTCCCCTCTTGCCGCAATGAACGAGGTGCGATGGCAGGCGACATCTTAACTTTGCGTACAAATTAAAATATTGCCGGTTGAACCATATTGGCTTGTATTCTTGCCAAATCCGATAAACAGAGTTATTCATCTTGTATGCTGGGTGAGCGCAGAACAGGAATCCCGGCGCTATAGGAGAACATTGGAAAGAATTTATTGCAACGCCGCTTATTCCAATTCCACCGCTGAATGAACAGGTCAAAATATGGAGAACGATCAATACGTTGATGGAACAGTTAGATGAGATTAGTTTGAATGGTGTCTAAAACATTAAATATTTCTTCAATTCTAGCAACGATTCTTTTTTGCTCAGAGATAGGAGGAATCGGAATGAGTGCATTTCTTAGCATATTTTGTGTTAATTGATATATTTGCGTTGAATTTGATTCTCTTAAATAATCTTTGAAATAAAAACTCTGCAAATATCTAAGGATGTAGGGATTAAATTTACTTCTAAAAACAGCCATAAATGCACCGAAAACCATTTTTTCAGGTAAATTTTCAATTATTGTGCATTTTCCAACCAAATTTTTACTACCGTTGCGAGTACAAATTAAAATACTGCCGTTTGAAACATATTGATTTTCAAATATTTTTGTTTGTACTCTTGCCAAATCTGATAAACATAATTTTTCATCCTGTATATTGTGTGATCGTAGAACAGGAATACCTGTGTCAATCAAATCTTCCGGATGATAAGTTAAACCTATATTAGTATCACCAATTTCCCCCAACCTGCACCATTGCCAGTTTGCCGGCAGTTCAAAAGGAAGCTCATTATCAATACAAACATCATTTTTCCCATCGAACTTCTCATAATAACAATTATCAGTAGAATTTTTATAAATATACGAATTATGCTTGCCGCGTTTTATCTCTCCGGCTGCAATCTTCGTCTCTTTTTCGGCACACAGTCTTTCCAGGATCACGGACGCAGGTTCATCGGCAGGGTCTTGCGGAACAAGCTTGCCGTGAATTGCAAGGTCAAGGATTCTTGACTTCGCCTGTTTGACAGCTGTTTGCAGATCGGCTTTGTTTTGTTCCAGTTGGGCTATCTGTGTAAAGATTGCTTCGATTGCTGTAACAATACGGTGCTGCTCTTTAACTGGCGGAAACGGAAACCATAAATCTTTTGCATTTTCAATCGTTAATTGTTCTACAGTTGTTCCTTTTGAACCGTTATATATTACTTTTTGAGTATAATTTGATTCAATTACGAATTTTGTATATTTAGGATTAAGGTTAAAGTGGTTTTCGAAGCATAAAATATAGGCATCTTTGTAATAAAACTTTTTTGAACCTTCTACGATATGAACAAACCCCAAAGTTCCTACAGCAGAAACAAGTAAGTCATTTTTTTGAGGTACTCCGCCTTTTTCCTTATTTTCTTCATAAAGGCTTTCAGATATAAAAATTTCTGGATGAACTTTTCCTGTCTTACACAGCTCAATTAATTCTCTTCCTCTAAAAAATGGAATTCCTTCATTTTGCCAGTCTGTTTGATGAATACGAATAGCAGAACGAATATTATAAAGTTGTTTAGTTTTACACCACGCCCATCCTTCCGGCACGGCAAACGGGATTTCGTCCTCGATATCCTTCACCCTGCCGTCTGCGAACTTCTCATAGTGCCTGTTATGTTCCAATCCCTCAGGATTGTTATCGGTTTTGTTTTCACTGGATGTGCCGGTATATTTAAAGATATACGAATCATTCTTGTTGCGTTTTATCTCTCCGGCGGCAATCTTTGCTTCTTTTTCCGCGCGGAGTTTTTCCAGCATCACGGATGCAGGTTCGTCTGCGGGGTCTTGCTTCACCAGCTTTCCGTGGATAGCGAGGTCTAATATTTTTTGACGTAATGCATTTGTGTTCACTTTATGGTCTCCCAATAACAGCCTTTATCAGTTTCCGCTCATTTCGAGAGAGGTTTTATATTCTTCTATCTGTTCGCTCAAATTCCGTATATGGTGTGAAAACATAAACTGTAAGAAATCTGCCGCATCATCTTTTTCTTGCGAAGAAGCAAGACTTTGAATATATTCCGCCCTGTTTTCTTTTTTTATGAGTGACGGAATAATTCCCGCCTCATATTGGATAAAATTCATTAAAAGCCGACTCATCCGGCCATTTCCATCAGCCCAAGGATGCATATAAACAAGTTTATAATGTGAGAGAAAACTAAAAGCGTATTGTTCTTCTATTCGTTTTTGCGCAATATTTTTTCTTTCCGAATTGAACCAAGCACAAAATTCTTCCAGTTTTTGCGGAAGCTTCTGCCATGCCATATAACTCTTCCCGCCCCGTCCCGCACTGACATTTAAAAGTCTCAGCTCTCCTTTTGCAGAAGAAAATGTTCCTCCGATGGTATTGTATACAGTGCCGGTGTTTTTCATTACGAGAGACGAAAGTTCACAGAGGATTTCCGGTGTCATTTGGGTATGCTCTTTTGCAAATTCAAAACTTCTTTCATACGCGGCTTTTAAGTCAAGGTTCATAAGCTGTTCATGAATCGGTTTATTTGCACTTATCCCTTCGTCAAAGAGAAGCTGATTTTCAATTTCCGTGACGGTAGAACCTTCTATTGCCGTTGAATGCGTGATAATCGAATATAAATAGAATTTATCGTAATCAAGTTGCTGAGCAATGTGCAGTTTATTGTATTCATTGATGACTTCCGAAAGTTGTGGGAAGTTCTGCTGTCCGCTTTTATGCATCATTCTTCAATACCTTCAATCAGTCGGGAATTTGTATTTCGCGTACAATTTTATTGCTGCCAATACAAAAAAGCAGTTAATTGCAAATTGCAATATGCGCTTCCGTACACATTTTCGCTAGAACGCCGTCGTTCGTTATTAATGTACCGCCGTTTCTACGCGCCAGCACTAAATAATACATATCATAAATGGAATGATTACACTTCATGCCTTCCGATAGCGCTTCCTTCCAGAGTTCCCCTGTATGGATAAAATCGTCTACCATATCAATACCGTCTTGTGCATATTGTAAGCAATCTTCATATTCCATCAGTCCCGCTTTATAATACTTCCATAAAGCATTTGTTATTTCTGCAATAAATAAATCAGGTGCGATAATCCACGTTCCTTTCTCGTAAGTTGCACGAAAGGAACCGTGTTTTCCTCTTTGGAAGAGAATTTCCAACGCCGCGCTGACGTCAAGAATGATGATCATCTGTCTCGATCCTTTCTCACCAATAGAGCGGCATCTACGGCTTTTATCTCTTCTGGTATTCGGCGTTTTTGTATCCGATCCAAAAGATTTTTCCGGCGCGACATATTAGTTTCTTGCTGTCCTAGACCTTTTTCCAGCAATACGACAGTTTGCTGCGCGATCGTTCTATTTTCAACCTTTGCGGCATACATAATTTTTCTGTAAATATCTTCAGGACACTCCCGTACTTGTAATAATGGCATAGTATCCTCCTTTTGCATACATTATGCAGCTTTTTATATACACGGTCAATTCATTCTTCAATACCTTCAATCAGTTTGGAAAGTTCGGTAACAGCTGCGGCAATATTTGCGCTTTTCTCTTGAATGGTTTGCATCAGTTCTGCAAGTGAACAGTCTACGGCGCCGGTATCGTCTTTAATCCATTTTAAGTCGAGGCTGGTCTTTTCATCTTTCAAGATTTCTTCGATCGGAAACTTACGCCATCTGCCATTCGGATTTTCGGGCGCCCATGTTTCTTTACGGTCTTCAAAATGTCCTGCACAGTAGAGCGATTCAAATTCGGCAAAGTCTTCTTTTTTTAACGGATTTGTTTTTCCGAATGAACGC
>CAUTOX010000018.1:0-26023 GCA_963539665.1 uncultured Treponema sp. | reverse complement strand
AGAACATCAATACTCAGTTCCGCATAAAAGTGGATTTCTTCAATACTTTTATATCCGCATAATAATCCAAAAAACACAATCATCAGAATATCGTCAAGCTTACGCTTTTTGCATCTGTCTATCCTGAAATCTTCAATAGTCATTAGAGAAGCTTTTACTGGCATTTTCACCACCTCTAAAGAATACTAATGTTTTTTCTTACCTTTAAGTACTATCCTTTGTTGTGTATATGTTTTAAAGGTTGTTATAATGCGGAAGCCCTGATATACATCCAATATTTATATTTGTAAAGAGGAATACTGTGAGTTGTATATGCCAATATCGTTTGGTAGTGAATACCTTTATTGCGCGTTTACAAGGCAATTAGCTATATTTGCAGGGGAGCAAGGCAGCCTATTGAGGCAAGCGCAGTACGCGGCCGCGGCTCCGACTGAATGCAGGCGGTATCGCTTTGCGTTCGCTGCTAGGTGAAAGCCAATTATTTACAATGCATTGCCCATCTGGTATGATTGTGCAAATGAGAAAGGTCATTCTTGCTCCGTCGCTGCTTTCTGCGGACTTGGCGGATTTAAAAAGTGCGGTACATTTTGCAGAACAAAACGGCGCGGGCGCGCTGCATATCGATGTTATGGACGGGCGGTTTGTCCCTCAGATTTCTTACGGGCAGCCGGTGGTGCAGTCGCTCAGGCGGCTTACCAAGCTGCCCTTCGACGTTCACTTGATGGTTGAACATCCGGAAATGCAGGCGGAAACGTTTGCGGCCGCCGGCGCAGATTGGATTACCTTCCATTATGAAAGTTGCATTCATGCGCATCGGCTTATTTCGCATATCCATGCGCTTGGCAAAAAAGCCGGAATATCGATTGTCCCTTCAACTCCGGCGCATATCCTTTCGGAACTGCTGGAATACATCGATCTTGTACTCATTATGACGGTAAATCCGGGCTTCGGCGGACAGGAGCTGATTCCATCTTGCCTGAACAAAGTGTCGGAACTGGTTCGGCTCCGGCAGAAAGCGGGGCGGGATTTTATGATTTCGGTGGACGGCGGGGTAAATCTTGCCACTGTCCATTCCGTTGTGGAAGCGGGCGCGGATATTGCCGTTTCCGGTTCCGCCTTTTTTAGCGGAAAACTGAAAGCGGAGGATGTATGTTACGAATGCGAATGAAAATTGCTGGAGCGGCGCTCTGCCTCTTTCTTTTTACGCTGCCGGCGTATACTGCGCAGACTGAACGCAGTTCGGCGGCGGCGGCTTTTTTGCAGGGCGCGGATGCGTTTCGGGCGGGGGATTATATTGATGCGGTCGTGCTTTTGAAAAAGGCGGTTTCCTATCCGGACAATTACAATGCCGACACCTTCTATATGCTCATCACTGCGCAAATGTATATGGGCGATTATAAAAACGCCTTTCATGACTGCGAGATTTTTATGCATGACTTTCCCGACAGCCCGTACATTTCGTATGTTACCTACCACAATGCGCGTGCGCTCTACTGCCTTGGCGAATACGAAAAGTCGGTGCTGCTGATGAGCGGTTTTTGCCATCAATATCCTGAACACGAAATGTATGCCTCCGCCTTGTATTGGATTGCGGAATCTTTTTATGCCGGAGCAAATTATGATGATGCGGAATTGCTGTATTCCCGCATCGTGCATGATTTTCCTGATGACGCGAAGGCTCCGGCCGCGCAGTTTAGAATCGAAAGCATTGCGCAGATGGGGCGCGAAGAAAAGCTGATTTATCTTTTAAAGCAGACCGGAGAGGAATATCTTGCGGCCAAAGAGGAATACGAACGGCAGCTTAAACTTGCAACGTCCGAATCCGCCGCGCAAACGCGCCGCCGCGTTTTGGAATTGCAACGGAATAATGCCGAACTCGAAAAACGGGTGAGCGAACTGGAAGCGGAGAATGCGCGGCTTGCGGCAGAAGCCGATGAACGCGCAAAGGCGCAGGCGGAGAAGGATTCGATTGTCGAGCTTTTAAGAGATTTGAAGCGCAAGGCTTCCGAAACGCAAAAAATGATTGACGGCAAAGAGCCTAAAAAGAAATAGCGCAAAGCCGAATCGGGAGGAATATTATATGAATCGATATTTTAAAACTATAACTGCGCTGGCATTTTTTTCTGCGGCGTGTATCCGGCCGGTCGGCGTGTCCGCCGCTTCCGACAGTTTTTTTCCCGATGATATGCGGCTTAAAAGGAAGGGGGTGCCTGCTCCGGTAAAAATCTCTGCAATTGCAGGAGATGACGGCGTATTTCAGAGCAAGGTGTTTCGAGCGACTGTCGGAAACATGATGATTTTGGTAAATGGAAAGGTCGGCAGCTTCCGCTTCTATGCGGTTGATAAAAAGGGCATCCCGCTGCCGACGCTTGCCGGCTACGATGAGTTTACATCGTCGTTTTTCTCTCTCAAAATGAAGAAAAAGGAATACCGGCTCACCAACAATATTAAAATTACCATCGGCGCGCGGCGGGATGCGGACGGCGCCCAGCTCATTTATGTGATTCCGAAGGTTGCGCGTGTGCTCATCAAGTTTGAGTGCATCAAATCCGACGACAACGGTAAGGAAGATGTTGTCCGTGTACGCGCATCGGTGCAGAATCTGACCGGCCGCACGGAAGAATTCGCGCTGAAGAACGTGCTTGATACCATGCTCGGGGAAACGGGCGGCATTCATTTTGCGACGGCGGAAGAAGCGGAGATTCGCGGCGAACGGCAGTACCGGCGTTTTGACGGCATGAAGTGGGTTGATTCAAGGAACAAGCGCACGGCTATGAGGATTTTTTTCGATGGCGCGGACATCACGGCTCCGGAGGTTGTTACGCTTGGCAACAAAGACCTCCTTTCCCTGCACAGCTGGATTCCGGCGGGGATTACCGACCGCTCATTTGATTCGGTGGTCTCGTACAACAATTCCGCCATTGCGATAAACTGGTATCCTGTCCGCATTGAGCCGCAGGAAATGCACGAATTCATCTATTATATTGCGTTGGCGGCGGACGGAAAGCAATGCGCCGGAGACGATTTGATCGCCAAACTGGAAGGCCGCGCTTCCGCTTCCGGCGGCGCCGATGCCGATTCGGATGATGCGCGGCTTAATACGGATTCGCTGGATACGCTTACCGATTATCTGGAAGACAAAAATGCCGATTATGCAAAAATCGCTGCGCTTCTTGAGCGGATTGCTGCGCTCGAAGAAGACCCTGACAAAATAGATCATGAAGAAATTATGAGCTTGAATGCCGAAATCGATACGATATTGCAAGGGCTGGGGCATAAGGAATGACGCGGGATGTGCTCGATGTTGCTGCGTCTTTGATGAAACGGCGGCGTTTTAACCGCGCCATCGTCATGCTGGAAAACCGCAGCGATATTTACGAAGGAAATTTCGATTATTACATTCTCCTTGCAGTTTCGTATCTGTACGTCGGCGATACCGGCGCCGCCGCCTCGTACTTTCAGCGGGCGCGGAAGATTAAGTTGACCGATACGACGCTTTTGCTTGGCCAAGCCGCGCTCTTTTTGCGGCGGGGGGACACGAAGCGCGCGATTGAATATTACATGGAAGCGCTGGACAACGATCCGGCGAATAAGGTGGCGCTCAGCGCGCTTGAATTCATCAAAGAACACGGCGATTACGATACGATTTGCCGCTGGGTCGATACGGGACGCATCGCGCAGTTTTATCCGCCCTACGGCGCTTCCAGCGTAAAGTTTTTAGGAATCCTCCTGCCTGTTGCGGCGTGTGCGCTCGGTGCGCTGATTGCGCTGCGGTTTTCGCCTATTTTGCCGGGAGCCGCATCTGCCGAACGCGCCGACCTCAGCGCATTCGTTTTAAGCGTCGATGAAAAAAAGCACTTGCAGCAAAAGGATTTGTCGTCCGGCGCGTACCGATACGTCCTCTCTCCGCAGCAGATTTCCCGATCGTATGAGAAAGCGATCGGTTTGTTTCAAGAATACCGAGATAATGCCGCTCAAGTTGAGATTAACCGCATCCTCAATTCAAATGCCTCTGAACCGGTCAAAAAAAAGGCGCAGCTTTTGACGAATTACATCGAAACGCCGTCGTTCGACACCATCAAAGACAGCCCGTCGTATGCCGATGTCAAAAACGACAGCCTGTTATACATGAATTGCTGGGTATCGTGGGCGGGGCGAGTCGGTAACGTCGCGCAGGATGCCTCATCGTATTCTTGCGATTTATTGGTAGGGTATGAAACTATGCAGAATGTCGAGGGGATTGTGCCGCTGAAATTCAGTGTGCCGCCGCAAATTGATACTGGAAAGGCGGTTCGGGTGCTGGCGAAAATCACTTCCGACGGCGGAAAACTCAGCCTTGAAGGACACGCGGTTTATCAAAGCGTCAAAGATATGCTTGAAACGCAAGAAAAATAGACCTGCTCGATAGTTTTGTTATCAAACGGGCGGTAAGTTCAAGGAAAACGGTCCTGAAGCGGAGGTTTCCGAACATATCTAATAAAAAACGCCCGAAAATACGCGGAAAAATAAAAAGAACCTCTAAATATAGATGGAGGGAAATGGGGGTATATGTGGCGGCGGAAATAAAGCAAGCCGATACGTCGGAAAAATTAAAGGCGCTGGAAGCGGCGCGGCTGCAAATTGAAAAACAATTCGGGCAAGGTTCGCTGATGAAGCTTGGAACTCATGCGAATTCTGCCGGAATCGATGTCATTCCGTCCGGCTCGATCATGCTCGATGAAGCGTTGGGAATCGGCGGCTATCCGCGCGGGCGCATCATCGAAATGTACGGCCCGGAGTCTTCGGGAAAAACAACGCTTGCGCTGCATGCCATTGCGGAAGCGCAAAAGATGGGCGGCATTGCGGCTTTTGTCGATGCGGAACACGCGCTGGATCCGCAATATGCAAAAAATCTCGGCGTCAACATCGATGAGCTGTGGGTGTCGCAGCCGGATACGGGGGAGCAGGCGCTCGAAATAACCGAAAGCCTTATCCGCTCCGGCGCGGTTGACATCATTGTCGTCGATTCGGTCGCAGCATTAACGCCGCAAGCGGAAATTGAAGGCGATATGGGCGACAGCCACATGGGGTTGCAGGCGCGCCTTATGAGTCAGGCGCTGCGGAAGCTGACGGCGATAATCGGAAAATCGAACAGCATTTTGGTGTTCATCAATCAAATCCGCATGAAGATAGGCGTAATGTTCGGCAATCCTGAAACAACAACCGGCGGCAACGCGCTGAAATTCTATTCGTCGGTACGGCTTGAAATCCGCCGCTCGGAATCGATTGATTCAAAAGGCGATGACGAGGCCGTCGGTAATCGGGTGCGCGTAAAGGTGGTCAAAAACAAGGTCGCCCCGCCGTTCCGCAAAGTAGAAATTGATATTTATTTTGGCAAAGGCATTTCATACGCGGCAAGTTTACTGGATTCCGCCGTCAAGCACGGAATCATCGACAAGCGCGGCGCGTGGTTTACGCAGGGAGAAATCAAACTGGGACAGGGGCACGAAAACGCCGTTTCCTACGTTGAGCAGCATAAAGAGTTTGCCGACGGTCTTGAGCGGGATTTACGGAAAATGCTGTTTCCGGGGCAGCTGCTAAAGAAAAAGGACGGCTCGCCGGTTTATGACGATGCTGAGACCAAAAAGAAGACGAAAACGGGGGATAAGGCTGCCGAAAAACCTGCGGCGGCATCAGGGCAGCCCGGACAGGATGGGCTTTTTTAGGTGATTCGGGTATTACTGGGGCTCGGATCGAACGCCGATTTTGATGGGCTCGAGCCGCTTGAGTTGCTGGCGCGTGCGGTTAAGGCAATCGAGGGACTTTTAACGGATACGGTAGTGTCTTCCGTGTATGAAACCGAGCCGATGTACGTAACTGACCAGAATAAATTTCTCAACATGGCGATATGCGGTTCGGCGGCTGATTCGCTGACGCCGCAACAGCTTTTGGAGTTTATTCACCGTACGGAAAACGCGCTCGGCCGGAAGCGTTCGCACGAGCTGCGGTTCGGCCCGCGTTCCATCGATATTGACATCGAGGAATTCGGCGGCCGCACGGTGGATGAGCCTTCGCTCCGGATTCCGCATCCCCGCATCGCCGAGCGGCAGTTTGTGCTGGCTCCGTCCCTTGAAATTCTTGATACTTTTGCCGATTCTCTATTAAGAGAAAAATTATCCGGCTATCTTGCTGCATTGCCCGAGCAAGGCGTGCGCAAATGTCCGGAGGAAATGCAGGCGCGGTTCGTCGGGCTTGTAAATAGACCTGTTCGATAACTTTGTTGCCGGACAGGTTTCATGATTTACGATGAATTTCGATTCATCAAGCAGGCGGAATAAATATGGAAGAAAATCGAATGCGCGTTCCCGTTTACGCCCGGACGGCGGAAAAAGATTCGGCAGCTGACATTAAACGCAAGTTCAAGGCCGGAGATTTTGAAGGGCCGCTTGATTTGCTGTGGTATCTGATTCATAAAAGCGAAATTAATATTTACGATATTCCTATTGCAGAAATCACGGAGGAATATCTTGAGTATCTTGATTTTGCGGTGGAAACGGATTTGGGCGATCTGTCGGAATTCTATAAATGGGCGGCGATGCTGCTCAACATGAAGAGCCGGATGCTTTTGCCGATTGAGATTGTGTACGATGGCGAAGAAGCGGAGGATCCCCGGCAGGAGCTTGTTGAAAAATTAATCGAATACCAGAAATTTAAAAAGCTCACTCTTCTTATGGAAGAAAAAGAGGATTTGTCCGAATGGAATTTTGAGCGGAGCAAGGTGCAGCGCGTCTTGCCGTTCGATGAAAGCGAGTCTGATTGGAAGGAAATCGACACGTGGGATTTGCTTCAGCAGATGCAGAAGTTGTTTAAGAATATGGTGTCGCGTTATTCCGACGAGAAAATTCTGAATATGTATGAGGAAATTTCCGTCAACGAAAAGATAACGCTGATGAATGAAATCTTTGAACAGCGCAATGAGTTTATGTTTACCGAACTTATTACGCGCGGCGGCAATGAAATGGACATTGTTTGCGCGTTTATGGCGATCCTTGAAGCGGTCAAGTTTAAAATGATTATGATTTTTCAAAGCCGCTTGTTCGGGGACATAAAAATATGCAAGCGCACGACAGGGCATACCGAAGCGGATGCCATGCACATTACTGTTGATGCGCCGTATGTTCCGGACGCGGGCGATTGAATGCGTTGCAACAGCGGAGGATGCCCATCGGAAGAGCAGGAATTGCTTACCACTCCTCGTTGAGCGCTGCTGTTGTGCGCTCAAGAATTACCGCTTTTACATAAATGATGAAAACTTTTAGGATAAAATATGGAATTGAATAAAGAAACTGCGCTTGTCGAAACGGTTCTTTTTTTGGAAAGCGAGCCGGTTTCGGAACAGAAACTGGTCAATGTCTCGAAACTCTCCGAGGAAGTCGTCAAGCAGTGCATTGAAAATTTGCAGGAAAAATATCGGGACGACGTGTCCGGCATCGAGTTGGGGATGGTAACGGGCGGCTGGTGCCTCATTCCCAAAAAAGAGTTTTGGGACGTGTTGCGCGAACGCTACGGAGAAAAGAATTCCGGCCGTCTTTCCCGCTCCGCAATGGAAACGCTTTCGATTATCGCCTATTCGCAACCGATTACGCGCGGCGAAATTGAAGCGATTCGCGGCGTTAGCGCGGACAACATGATTCGACTGCTCCTTGAACGGGGGTTTATCAAAGAAGTCGGAAAAAAAGACGTTCCCGGCCATCCGGCGCAATTCGGTACGACAAAAGAATTCTTAAAATTCTTTCGCCTCAGTACGATTGCGGACTTGCCGCGCCTTGATGAAGATGAGGAAGACAGATTTGAACTTGCACGATGACCGCTTTCCGATGCGCTTGCAGGTATATCTTGCCCATAGCGGAATCGCAAGCCGACGCGCTGCGGAAGGAATAATTGCCGCCGGTCGCGTAACCGTAAACGGGGTTCCGGTAACGCAGATGGGGGTAAAGGTTTTCAGCGGAGATGAAGTCGCGGTTGACGAAAAAAAAATCCGTATTGAAGTAACAAAACGCTATATTCTTTTGAATAAGCCTGCCGGTTATGTCTGCTCCCTTGCCGATGAAAAAGGCCGACCGGTTGCAGCAGACTTGCTGAAAACAGCGTATTCCGAACGGCTATACAATGTCGGCAGGCTGGATATGTACAGT
The DNA here is from genome assembly GCA_963539665.1 of uncultured Treponema sp. Taxonomy (GTDB): domain Bacteria; phylum Spirochaetota; class Spirochaetia; order Treponematales; family Treponemataceae; genus Treponema_D. The sequence goes on along the minus strand of CAUTOX010000018.1, from coordinate 17,849 downwards.
CAGGGGCTTATTTTGTTTACAAATGACGGAGATTTTGCGCGGACTCTGGCGCATCCTTCCGCCGAACTTGAAAAAGAATATATCGTCGATACAAGTTTGAGTCTGCCGCGCGGTCTTGCCGAACGGTTTGAAAAAGGCATCCGTGTTGACGGGGTGTTTTATAAATGCAAGAGCGCGGTTGAATTAAATGCGCGCCGCATGAAAATCATTATGATAGAAGGAAAGAACCGCGAAATCCGCAACGTATTCCGCAGTGAAAATACCGCAATCAAGCGGTTAGTGCGGGTGAGGATAGGAAATATCACGCTCGGTACGATGCAAAGCGGCTCGTTTCGGCAGCTTTCGCCGGTTGAAGTAACCGGCCTTTTGAAGCTGTGTAGAAATAACGCATTTTAGTGAGATGCGCATGGGGTGTGACGGAGGTTATTTTTATGATTATCGCGATTGACGGGCCGGCGGGAACAGGAAAAAGCACCGTAGCGGCTTTAATTGCAGAGCGGCTTCGCATAACGTTTTTGAATAGCGGCAGTTTCTACCGTGCGCTGACAAAGGCGCTTTTAGAAGCTGAGTGCGATTTGAATGATGAAAATGCAATCATTGAATTTTGCAAAAAGCAGCGGCTCGACTACCGCGATTCGCATCTTATTCTGAACGGCATCGATGTTGAACGTACGCTGCATGACGATAAAATCAGTGCGGCCGTCGCTCAAATTTCCGCAATTACCGCAGTGCGTCGCCTTGTCAATCAACGGCTGCGCCAAATAACCGAAAAACTCAGCATCGTGTGCGAGGGGCGAGACATGACCACCGTTGTATTTCCCAACGCCGAGCATAAGTTTTACCTCGATGCTTCACTTGAGGTGCAAGCCCAACGCCGTTTTGCGCAAGGAGTCAGCGGTATGACGCTTGAGCAAATAAAAGAAGCGATTGAGAAACGTGACGACATTGATAAAAATAAAGCTGAAGGCGCACTGCGGATCGCCGCCGATGCATTTTATGTAGATACTTCTAACTTGACGCTAGACAAGGTTTATGACATAATAATAAAACAAATTAATAGTAAAGGGTTCGTAATGGAAGCAATGGAAGTGGAAAAGGATGATGCCCCAGACAGCAAGGGAAAATTCCAGACACAATTAGAAGCGTCTTTGAATAATTTCAGCAGTCCTGAAGAAGGGAAGATTGTAGATGGTACGGTTATTCAAGTAACCGATGAACTTGTTTTCTTGGATGTAGGATGTAAATCCGAAGGCCGGATTCCTGTTGCGGAGTTTTCCGGGCAGTTGCCAAATGTTGGCGATAAAGTTCAAGTATTCCTTTTGAAACAGTTCGGCCGAAACGGACCTGAAATTTCAAAATCAAAGGCCGATGCAAAGCGCACGTGGAAAGATCTTACGCAAGCTTTTAAAGATAAAACGCCTGTTTCCGGTACAATATCAAAGGTCGTAAAAGGCGGTTTTGAAGTCCTCATGAGCGGCGATATACGTGCGTTCCTTCCTATCAGCCAATCCGATAGCCAAAAAGTAGATAAACCGGAGTTACTACTCGGTCTTGATTCTTTGTTTTATGTAGATCGCCTTTACTCTGATAATAAGCAGAATGTCGTCGTCAATCGCAGAAAATATCTTGAAGAAAAAATTGATAAAGCGCGCGAGGAATTTTTTGATACGATAAAAATCGGCGAAAGTGTAAAAGGCAGCGTAAAATCGTTTACCAGTTTTGGAGCCTTTATAGATCTCGGCGGTTTTGATGGGTTGTTGCATATAAATGACATGAGCTGGGGGCATGTTGCGCGCCCGAAGGATTTTGTCAAAAAAGGTCAGGAGATTGAGCTTAAAGTCATCCGTCTTGACCCAGCGGAAAAACGCATAAATCTTTCTTTGAAGCACTTTACAGAAGATCCGTGGATTCATTTTGAAGAGCGATATCATGTAAATGATATTGTAAAAGGCAAAGTAACAAAACTTACAGACTTCGGCGCGTTTATTGAACTCGAAGAAGGCATCGAAGGTTTAGTACATATAAGTGAATTTTCATGGACAAAGAAAGTCAGTAAAGCATCCGAGATGGTAAACGTCGGAGATGAGATTGAAAGTATGATCTTAGGCTATGATATTCAAGCCGGTCGCGTATCGCTTGGAATTAAGCAAGTAACCGCGAATCCATGGGATACAATTGATGAAAAATATCCTGTCGGCACAAAAGTGTCTGGTAAGGTTGTTAAAATTACCAATAACGGTTTGTTTGTTTCGATTGAAGAGGGAATAGACGGCTTCTTACATGTTGATGATATTTCGTGGACAAAGAAAGTGAAGCATCCGGGCAGCGAATTGTCTGTTGGTCAAGATGTTGAAGCCATTGTTATTGATTGTGATCCGTATTCTCGCCGTATTAAGCTTGGGCTTAAACAACTCGAAGATAATCCGTGGAAGCAATTTGCTGATGAATATAAGCCGGGGTCAACGCTTGAAGGCGAAATAACTTCTATCACTGATTTTGGCGTATTTGTAAAAGCTCCGAATGGAATTGAAGGATTGGTAAACAAAGCTAATCTTTCCGATGACCGGAATATTCCGTTTGAAGAAGCTGTGAAAAAGTACAATGTCGGCGATAAAATTAATGTGTTTGTTGCCGATGTAAGCGCTGATAAAGGTAAAGTTGCTTTTTCTGTGCGGGAATATAAGCGGAAGCAGCAGCGGGATGAGATTTCCCAGTATATGTCAAAGGCAAATGATTCTGATGACGGAGCCTACACAGTTGGGGATTTCATAAAAAATCAAGAAAATTAGTTACTGAAGGTTTTGATGACTAAGTTTTCCAGCGATGTATTGAAGACGATCATCGAAATCAACAGTGATATTAATTCTGATTATTCCGATAAGACAGCACTGCTCTTTCGAATATTGAAATGGGCAGTGCATCTTACCGGTTGTGAGCGGGCTGCATTTCTTATGCTGGATAAAGATTCCGGTAAACTTCAAGTGCTTTCCGCTACAGATGGGGCTGAGCTTGACATCCAAAGGCGTATATTGCCGGATAAAACGATAGCGTCCATTGTAATGAATAAACGCCAGACCATACTTGTAAACGAAATACCCGATGATCCCTATTATTCAAATCTTGTAAAAGGTAATGCTGGTTTTAGTTTTTACAGTATTATTTCCGCACCTGTTCAGAAAGGGGGCGGTTTTATTGGCATTATCGAGGCTATCAATAAACGAGATGGGGGACGATTTGACGAAACGGACTTCCTGCTTGTAGAATTTCTTGCGGGAAATGCAGCTTCTGCACTTGATGCTGCGGATACTATTCTCATGCAGAAAAATGAGATTGCCGGGCTGAAGCAAAATTTGCGGCAGGCGGTTTCGTCTCCGACAAAGATTCACGATTTCATCTTTGCCAGTCCTGTTATGCAGGATTTGATGATAATTGTAAAGAAGGCCGCGATAACGAATTCTTCTGTGTTGATAACAGGAGAAAGCGGCGTTGGGAAGGAGCTGTTTGCCGAGCAAATATACTTGAATAGCGCGAGGCGGGATAAGCCTTTTGTCCGGGTCAATTGCGCGGCTCTTTCAGCTACGCTTATGGAAAGTGAGTTGTTCGGACACGTAAAAGGCGCATATACGAGCGCTGACACCGCCCGCGAAGGTCGGTTCAAATTGGCTGACGGCGGTACGATATTTCTTGATGAGGTTGGGGAGATTCCGCTTGCCGTGCAGCCAAAACTCCTGCGGATTATTCAGGATAAGCAGTTTGAAATGGTCGGTTCTTCAGAGACGCTGAGTGTTGATGTGCGGATTATTGCGGCGACAAACCGAAATTTGGAAGAGATGGTTCGGCAGGGGCTTTTTAGAGAGGATTTATATTTCAGATTGAATGTGCTTCCAATCCGTGTGCCGCCGTTGCGAGCCAGAAAAGAAGACATTTTGCCGATTGCCGAACATTTTTTGTTACGGTATGCTGCGGAAGTTGGAAAGACGTATGAAGGCTTTTCGGAAAGTGCGCTCAAGGCAATGACGGCGTATCGTTGGCCCGGCAATATCAGGGAACTGGAAAATGCAGTGGCGCGTGCCTGCATTATTGGGAATCCGCCGATGATACAGACCGCGGATATGCGCTTGATGCTATCTGCTGAGGATAAGCCGCTTGCCTTTGACGGGCAATGCAATGAACTTGCAGCAGTTGTTGCGGACAGTATGCAGGACGATCGGACGCTAAAATCAGCGTTAAGGACGTTCAAGCGAGCTTATTTGATTAAGATTCTTGAGGAATGTTCATGGAATCAGACCAAAGCCGGCGCTGTGCTTGGAATTCAACGAACGTATGTTTCAAGTTTGATGCGGGAACTGCACGTGCGCGACAAGTTGAACTAAAATTGGGGCTATATTAAGGAGAAAAATAACGATATGGAACAGAAATTTGAAAAAATCACAATAGGCGAAAAGATTTCGGTCTATCTTGAATCGTGGAGAACGGCGCTTGTTGCGCTGCTTGTAATTGCAGTTGCGGCGCTCATCGCATATGCCGTTACTGTAACGGTATTGTCAAAGGGCGATGAAAAAGGGCTTGCCGCAGTGGATGCCATTTCTTATAACTTGACGAACGATTCTGCGGATCTGTCGGAGGAACAACTAGAAGAGCGCCGTTCGCTTGCCCTGTCTGCGCTTGCGCCGTATGTTTCAAAAGGGAGAATTACCGGCGTACGCGCAAATATGCTTGCTGCAGAAATTGCGCATTCAAAACAGGATTATAATGCGGCCGCTTCCTATTGGCTGAATGCTGCTGCGAAGGGCGCAAACAAGTATACGGCGCCGCTGGCGTATTTTAATGCTGCGTCTTGTTTTGAATCGCTTGATAAACCGGATGAAGCGGAGAAAAATTATGCCGCTGCGGCTGCATTTCCGGACTTTGCGTTTATGCCGCGCGCCCTTTTTGAATTGGGACGTGTCCGCGAAAAACAGGGAAATTCGTCTGCTGCTCTTGACGCATATAAAAAACTCTTTGACAAAATGCCGGAAGATTCGTGGGCGATGCTCGCAAAATCGCGGATACTTGCCCTCGATACTTCTGCGGAAAAGAAATAAGACCATTTTCGCCCGGATGTTGATTGAAGGCATTGCATGAATCCTGTTGCTTCTTCGGTGGGGCGATGCGTAATTGCAGTCTTACGGTGTAATGCCATCGATTTCTATTGATCAGAGGTTGGATGGACGAGTAATGAAGCGCATAATCGCAGGTTTTAATTACGGCAGCTTATTAAGCAGAATGTATTGGCATCGTTCATTTGCGCTCTTTCTTACCGGCTGTTTGTTATGTTTTTCCGGTTGCGGATTGGATGAGTTTTTCGTCCTTGACGCGCCGGTTAATGTCTTCCACTATTCCTATTACGACAGCGCTTATGATTCGCGCTACATCGAATTTTCTACAAATGAAAACAGTTCACAGATGAAATCGTATCTTTCCGCATCATCTGCCTTCAAGTTTAAGGGGACTGCGGTCTACTACAAGATTTACAACGATTATTCAACAATGACCAGCCGCATAAACAACCTGAGCAGTTTGAGTTCTTCGACAAATTCAACGACGGCGGCAACAACGATGATCGATTCCTACGGATATAAGCAGTTGGGGCGTTCGGAGGGCACAAAGACGCCGCTCATTGAGGCAACGGGATCCGACCAGCGCGTGATGATTCGGTTGGCAAATTATCAAGAAAGGGTAAACGATGCGTTTAAAGCCGCTATAAAAGTCAACGAAACGCTTACCGGTACACCGCGCAGGGAGGGGAACCGGCATACTTTTGATTTTGGGCGCACGGCAAGCGATGACGACAATGCAGCTCCGTTGACGGGGGATAGCGACGTGGAAGCATCTTCCTCCGCATCATCTCCGGGAATCTGGTATGTCGATCTTTATGCGGTTGCTGTTGGGCAAGACGTTTCTTTTGCGACTTCTTACAGTAACATTCTGCATCTCGGCTCTATTCCGATCGATGCTTCATCCGAGCATAACTAATGTTTCTATCCGGTTTGAGCTTTCCAAAAAGCCTATTTTAGTGTTTTCGGAAGCGAGCGGACAGCTTACTTGACCGTATCGTATAGACAAGGGCGAGGCTGATGTCGGCATATTCCGCAGCCCCGCCGGAATGGTAGTTGCGAGTTTCCGCATAAGGGCCGCTTTTGCTCGTACTGTGCAGTGTGCGCCCCTCGCATTCCCATATTTTCGTGAAGCCTACGGCAGTTCTGACGGCAAAACAATGCGATATGTTTAGCTGCACGAAGCAATTTAGTCTGCCTGCTTTGAATATGCCGAAGAGTTCATCGTAATAAAAGCGGCCGCCGTCTCTATCATGATGATGATCGATTGAGTCGAAATACACAAACGGCGCGGCCAAAACCGAAATGCCAGTTTCAAGCGCGTGCAGCGGTAAAAAATGCAGCGAAAGCCCTGTCCACGTAAAGAGCGTTTCCCGATCGTAGTCAATGCCGTACAGCCGGCCGGCCGGAATCGCCTGCGCATAAGGAGAGTTCCACGGCACATCCTTCTTTGTTGCGCTATAACGCCAGTCGCCGTACCAGCCGTAGCCATTTCTGGCGTTGAAATAAAAATATTCATATTCTAAGGCGATGTGCGGCTCAATGCGCAGCCAGCGAAGCAGCGGGAATTCGGCGCCGATATGCCCGCCTGTAAAAAAAGAGCCGCGCCCGATTGCATTTTCACTGATTGAATAGTCATTTTTGACCGAATCGAGATTCATCCAATCCGAATCATACATATTTCCGCTCTGTTTTGGGAGAAAACCTGCCGCATATGCCGTTGCGTGCAGCACATTCCAGCAGATATCCGCCGTTCCGCCAAGATAATAGCAGCTGTCGAATTCCCAGAGCAGCTCGCTTTTCCGTTTGAAAATGCCGTCGCTATCTTTTTCAAGGAGCTGTTCGATTGCCGCGCCGTGCCGAACGCCGCCGAACGCCGCAAGAGAAACCACGAAATCCGACGCAGCGTATGCCGCCATCGAGCAAGATAGCAGCGCGGCCGCAATAACTTTAGTCATACGCAACTGCATGGCGCAGGCCGCCCCGCGTTTCCGCGCTTTTGTCATCGACATCTTGCAGCGGATCAACGCCGAAGAGCTTTGCAAATTGTTTCCGTACCGCTTCCATATCGCGCGGATAGGGCGCCGTCAGCGTTATCGCATTTCCGGATGCGGGGTGAAGCAGGCTTATCCGGTATGCGTGGAGTGCAAGCCGGCTCAGCAGCGGACGTTCTTCAAATTCATCGCCGTGCCACCGGCGTTTAATTTCGCTGAGTAAGATGGGCTTCTGGTTGCCGCCGTACAGCGGGTCGCACACGATGCTGAGCTTATTTGCCGCAAGGTGCGCGCGAATCTGGTGCGTTCGCCCCGTTTGGGGAGATGCTGAAAGCCATGCGTACTGCCCGCAATACCCGATCAAGCGGAATGCGGTAAACGACGGCTTTCCAGCTTTGTGACTTACGACCGTCCGGTGCCGCAGGTCTCCGTCTGCAAGGAGCGGCAGATTTACGTCAAGCCGATTCCACAGCGGATGGCCGTACACAATACAATGGTAGGTTTTATCTACGGTACGGTTTGCAAACTGCTCGCAGAGATTTTTGTGCGCGCGGGCAGTACGCGCGTATACAATGATGCCGGACGTATCCCTATCAATCCTGTGGACAGCAAAAAGCCTCCCGAATTCCTTTTCGGCAGCCGTATCAAGGCGCGGGGCTGTTTCATCGTATCTATCCGCCGCTGTCAGAATGCCCGACCGCTTGTTCAGCACGGCAATGTCATCGTCAACGTAGACTACGGTATAATCCGACAAAATTTTCATGGCGCGAGTATATCAAAGCAGATTGTTCTTGAATAGTAAGCGCGTTTTTGCTATCATGCGGCCACTTGCGGCTATAGTATATCGGTATTATATGACCTTCCCAAGGTTGAGAGGGCGGTTCGACTCCGCTTAGCCGCTGAACTTCCTCCTTCCTGACATATTGCATTCATCGCTCTACGCTATCTGCCGTTCCGCATATTGTTAAATACTGTAAAATAGCTTATTTTATCCGCAATGAAATACATTTCTGATGATAACGAAGCCAGCAACGCGTTGCTTGAGCGGTTTTTACGCTATGTAAAAGTGTGGACGGAAAGCTGTTCGCAAAAGGCGGAAAAAGGAATTATGCCGAGCGAGGAGCGGGAGCGCGATTTGGCGCGGATGCTTGCTGATGAAATGCGCGCGCTTGGCATGGAAGCTGTCCGCATTACGGATGCGTGCTATACCTACGGATTTCTGCCGCCGTCTTCCGGTTTTGAAGATGCGCCTCCGTTTTGCCTGCTTGCCCACATTGACACGGTGGAAGAGGTTACCGGTAAAGATGTCAAGCCGATTGTGCATCGGAACTACGACGGAAAACGTATCGCCTTGCAGTGCGGGGTAACGCTCGATCCTGAACGGGATGCGCATCTTGCGCAAGCGGCGGCCGAACGCGATACCATCATCACTGGCGACGGCACGACGCTCCTCGGTGCGGATGACAAAGCGGGCGTTGCCGAAATTATGACTGTGATTGCCTATTTGCAGTCCCATCCTGAATTAAAACATGGAAAAATTGAAGTTATTTTCTCTCCAGACGAAGAAACTGGTCATGGCATGGACAAAGCGCCGCTCGATTTGCTTGCTTCAAAGTGCGCGTACACAGTTGACGGCGGGCATCTCGGCGAGCTGGAAACGGAATGCTTCAATGCCTACGGCGCGGAAGTTATATTTACGGGAAAATCAACGCACACGGGAGACGCGCGGCGGAACGGGCTGGTAAACGCCATTTGCATCGCATCGCATTTTGCCGAAAGCCTTCCGGCGGCTGAACGTCCGGAAACAACTGACGGCTACGGCGGCTTTTTTGCGCTCATGGAAGTTGCAGCAACGGTTGAAATGGCGCGCCTCAGCCTCATTCTCCGCGATTTTTCCGACACCGGTATGCAGCGACGCATCAAACTGGTGAAGGCGCTTGCCGAAACTGCTGCCGAATGCTACGGCGGGACGGCGGAAGTGATATTCAAGGAGCAATACAAAAATATGCGCGGAAAGTTGGAGGCTGCCCCACAAGTTGTTGCAAATCTGGAAAAAGCGTACGAAAAAGCTTGCGTACCGGTCGTCAACAAACCCATCCGCGGCGGCACGGATGGCTCCCGCCTCACGGAAATGGGCATTCCCACGCCGAATATTTTTACCGGCGGCCATAACTACCATTCTCGCTTTGAGTGGGCTTCGCTCAGCCAGATGCGCGCAGCTGCCGACGTTTTGGTCAATTTGGCGCTCATCATTGGCGGAGGGGCGTGATGCGCGAGTATGTTATTGAAGGCGGCTTCCCGCTTAAAGGCACGATAACGGCGAGCGGGAACAAGAATGCTGCGCTGCCGTGCATTGCAGCTGCGTTGCTGACGGACGAGCCGGTTATCCTGCACAACATTCCCGCTATTGAAGATACGGCGGTGATGCTCGACATTTTGCGCTCGTTCGGCGCGGAAACCGAAAAAATCGATGCGCATAGCTGGAAGATTACGGCGCAGCAGGTGCGGGCGGCGTGCATTCCTGCCGAACTTTCAAAAAAGATACGCGCGTCAATTTTGTTTGCCGGCCCGATGCTTGCCCGATGCGGCCGTGCGGAAATGCTGCCGCCGGGCGGGGATGTTATCGGCCGTCGGCGGCTCGACACCCATTTTCTTGCGCTGACGCAGCTTGGCGCGCGGGTGCAAACGAACGGGCATTTTACGTTTACGGCGAACAAATTGATTGGAACCGATATTTTCCTCGATGAAGCGTCTGTAACGGCAACTGAAAATGCGTTGATGGCGGCCGCCCTTGCGGAAGGCGAGACGGTTATCACAAACGCTGCCGGAGAGCCGCACGTTCAGGATTTATGCGCAATGCTCAACTGCATGGGCGCAGAGATTTCCGGCGCGGGCAGCAACCTGCTGAAAATCAAAGGCGTTGGAAAGCTGCACGGCTGTGAGTTTACAATCGGCCCGGATTATATGGAAGTCGGTTCGTATATCGGTCTTGCGGCGGTTACCGAGGGCAGCATCCGCATCAATGGGATCGGTTCGCTCGATCTGCGGCCGCTCAAAGTGGGCTTCGGCAAGCTCGGCATTTCGTGGCTTGATGAAGATGACGCTATTGTTGTCCCCGAAATTCAAACGATGAAAATTACATCGGATGTCGGAACGAAAATTACAAAAATCGATGATGCGCCATGGCCGGGCTTTCCGCCTGACTTGACGAGCATTATGACCGTCGTTGCCACGCAAGTTGAAGGGACGACGCTCATTTTTGAAAAGATGTTCGAATCCCGGATGTTTTTTGTCGATAAGCTGATAAATATGGGGGCGCAAATTACCCTGTGCGATCCGCATCGCGCTGTTGTAAGCGGCTCTTCGATGCTGCACGGCGACCATCTTGTTTCTCCCGATGTCAGAGCTGGCATGGCGATGGTGCTTGCGGCGATGGCCGCTCGCGGAGAAAGCCGCATCAGCAATGTCTACCAGATTGAGCGCGGCTACGAACGGCTGGTTGAACGGTTGCAAGCGTTGGGGGCGCATATTCGGGAAGTAGATGCGTAAACGGCCAGTTTAAAATCGCGCAGACAGCATGATTGTGAACATCATATTTCAAGATTCCCTGTGCTAAAGCTGATGGCGCGAACAGGGTTATTCTTCATTGATGACGGTGATTTGGCAGGATTTCATGACAGCCAGCGCACTGCGGTGTTTTTCGGGCGTGGTGCCGGCACAGCATGAGGCATCGACGTAAAGCGCGGTTTCCGGCAAAACAGCTTTTAGCAGCAGCGCATTTGAAATTACGCAAATGTCTGTGCAGAGGCCGACAAGCGTTACGGAATTGAGCGGCTCCGCTGCATTCATTTCTTTCAGCGATTCGGCCAACTCAAATGAAGCAAACGTATTTTTTTCGTACACATGATCGCCTGCAAGCGCTTTAATCGGCCCTGCAAGTTCCCATCCGCTCGTATTTTTGACGCAATGCGCTACCGGCAGCATTCTTCCTTCCTGCGTCTGCAAATAAGTTTCGTCATGGGTGTCTTGCGTATAAAACACGCTGCCATGAAAGTCTGCAATTTTACGCGCGGTATTCTCCACAATCGCCGCAGCTTCTTTGGTGCCCAGCGTTCCGTTTATAAAATCGTTTTGCATATCAATTACAATCAAAATATCTTTCATACTGTGGCTCCTTAGTACACCGAATTTATTTTGCAGCCGCTCTTCTTCGATACCGTAACTCCGTCCCCTCGATGCGTTGCGATACAGTTTATAGTACCCTTAATTTTGACTTTTATAAAGGCCGATAAAAATTCTAAAGCGGGGGTACTGCATGAAAGTATAATCGCATTTCAAGGGAATCTGTTCAGAAGCGGAAGTTTCCGAACAGGTTTAATAATAGAAAAAATATCGTTTTATGCGATAGCGCTTGCAAAAAAAGAGGAGGCAGACTCTTTCGTTTTGCTCAACGGTCATGTATGTTCCTCTTTTTTCATGCTTTTCTGATATATTCATGCATATAGATTCCCGTCTTTTGTAAAAAATGCGGATTTTTTAATTTCTCCGTTATAAAAGCATTTAAAAATCCGCTCTGGCTCTATTAGAATTTCCCTTGTTTTGCTGTTATCGTACTGAATTCCTTGCATGCGGCTCCCCTTATGCTTGTACTTACAAAGAGGAATGCTGCGACTTGTGTATGCTAATGGCATCTCGAAAAACTCGGTTTTTGCGATTTTTTTCGAGATTGCAACGAGTTGCAGCTCGCTGGATCATCGCGAGTTACAACATCGCATTTTCAAAGTTACCTCTAAAACTAAAGTTTTTAGAGGTTCCCTATTATTTGTTGTGATTTTACAAAGCAATTAGTTATATTTTTTTACGGTAACCTTGAGCGCAGCTTAAAAGCGATGCCGCTTTCCTGTCAACCGACCGCTTTGTTTATATGTTTGATATATGGATGTTTTTCTTTCTTTCTTTCTTTCTTGATTGCTTGATTGATTGCTTGTTTGATTGATATTAGTTTTTTTTAATTTTTTTTCTTGCATTCTTGTGTAAGTGATATATAATAAAATCATATCTAGCCTTCCAGAGAGGCAAAGGAGTTCGCTATGAAAAAGATACATTATTTTTCTTTTGCTGCTGCGGCTGCATCCATCTTATTGCTTGCATCTTGCCGCAATGTTGAATCATCTGTTCCGGATAGTCAGGACGGTGCGCTCAACCCGCTGGCGCGTACGATTGATACGGCGTATTTAAGTGAGCAGGGGTATATGGGCGGAAGTGTTTTCTATAATCCTCAGGAGCCGCAGAAAGGGCATCTGGCAAAAGATGCCGTTATTGCATTCCGCTTAGGTAAACTCGAAAAGAAAATTGTCGAAGCTTCGGAGGTCTATTCCGATGTAGAGGCAAAAGCTATATTGGGCTATCTGAAAGTGAGCGATGTGAACAAAGAAAAAATCAGCTTTGCGGCAGTGCTCTTTGATGCTGAAAACAAAGCTTCCCAGAAAAAAGATTACACGCTTGCGCTCGGCGAAAAGGCCGACCTGAACAGCGATGGTATTGATGACGTGCTGTATGCGCTGCCGGCTGTCAAAAAAGAAGCCTTCAAAGATGCGGTACATCTTTCTTTCTTGAGCGACCGGGAAACCCTGTCTACTGCAATGTTTGCAGTTTTGACGGAGCAGTATGCGGGTAATACTTATCCTTCAAGCGTTATCGGTATCAACAATAACGGTAAATTCCTCTATTCAAAATATCAGGATGCCGCAGGCACCAATCGCGCTGCGCTTTTCGGCGTAACCAGCGATGACTTTGTTTTGGATGTCGTCAATAGCTGCTATGTGCAGCTTTCTGACGTGCCGGACAGCCGCAAGGTTACGGATAAAGACCTTGACGGCGCAAAATTTACTGCTTTGCAGGATGCAATACAGCTTGCGAATTTCCAGAGGAAAATGGAGAACCAGAAGAAGCGCGTTCCTACGCAAGTGCTAAAGCTGGCAAAGAGTAATACGGAATATACCGTTGAACATAATAAAATCCAGAAAGAATTCAAAGAATACAATCAATGGATGGAAGTTCCGGTAAAAAAATACGTCGATAAGCTCAATGAATACAGCAATGTAGAAGCTGCAGCGGAGATGGGACTGTACGGCAAATATACGCTGACATGGAATCATCTGGAATGCGATGTGATGGCCGGCGCATATCTTGAGGGACGGATTGATATGACGTTCAAAAAGAGCATGGAAGAAACGCTGACAAAGTTTGAAAAAGAATTCAAATATGAAAGCTCCTTCTCCATTGGCCCGATTCCTGTGAAACTTGAGTGTCCGATGAGCGTGAAGATTCCGCTTAAAGCAACGATGTCAGTTGATACCACAAATGTTGTTGCGAAATTTACTGGATTGTATGGAGCAGGCGTTGCCGTTGGCGCAGATGTTTACTGGGATCGCATTTTCAGCAAGCACGGAATTGACGCTTCTGCAGAACCGTATGCCTTGTCTGACGGGATTTTCTTCTTAGGCGTGGAAAACGATGATGCGCTTTCTCAGGGGGTCCTGACGCTCGGTTTGTCTGTAGAACCGGAAGTTTCCGTACAGCCGGGAATCCTGCTTGCAACTGCTTTAAAAGCTGGAATGGACGGCAGTTACAAATTGGTTGCCGGCTTGCAGGCCGATGCGTATTCCAACTATACGCTTAAGGGTAAGGCATTCTTGAAGCATTCGGGCGAAGTCCAGATGACTGGAGGAATCAAGATCGGCTTCTTAGAGAAGAACTTCAGCAAATCGCTGTATAAGTTTGAAGACAAGCCGATCGTCAATGAAGAATATACGGTTTCGGTCAGAGATATTGCAAAAAATCTTGTAAAATAACTTGAATGCAGCCCTGACGGCGCAGCGACTGGCGCTTCGCATCAGGGCGCCCTTGTTGATCAGCCTTGTTTGAAGACTTTGTTATTAAACAAGGCGAGCGTTCTAAAACGTACAAATAGCATGATTTAGAACATCGTATTTCAAGGTAACCTGTTCCGAAACGGAAGTTTCCGAACAGGTTTATTTGTGCGGCAGGGAAGTCTCTTATGCCGCGTCTTGGTTGTTGATTGCCTTGTAATTTTAGCGCACGGATTTGCATTACGCGCTCCGTGCGTTTCTTTTCAAAAAAAGCATTTTGAGGAAATTAATTTTTATATGAAACTACGTGTCCTTGTATTGTGCGCAGTTTGTTTGTTTGCGCCGTTGCGGAACGCAGCAGCCGCTATGCCGCCGCTGTTTGCAGGTTTGCGCGGTACGTTTGCGCTGCCGATTGTGCTGACTGAAGCCTCCGCTGCTACGGTGATGAGCTCCGTAGGCGGCGGAGGCGGCGCTGAATTCGGCATTCAACTGGGAAAATTTCAACTCGCCGTTGATGCAGCGTATGCCGGAACGGCGAGTAAAAGTCATATCATCCAATCCTTTCATACCGGTCTGGTTGGCGGCCATGTGTTTTACGTTCTCGATAAAGATTTGATTCCGTTTTTTCCGAATTTTCTTGCCATTCGTCCGGGCGTCGGCATTGCGGCAAAACTTTATTCAGGAGCAGTATTCCGTACCGAAAGCCTCCGTGCGCGTGGCCTATCCGACCCCGTTAACGGCGCAACTCCGGAATACAGCGTTTTTTTATCAGCGGATTTTCCTGAGCTTTTACAGGCGGGGCGCCTTTCATTCGTCCCTTACACATCTTACGAAGCATTTTTTGCCGCAGACAAGCGAGGCTTAGTGTTCTCGCAACAGCTTGGGCTGGGGATGCGGATGTATTTTTAATTATTCAAAAAGCCTACATCTCAAATTAACAAAATGGATATGAGCGGCGCGATTTTAAGCGGGCGCGGCAGTTACGCTATTTTTAGGGGGCATTATGAAAAGGAAAATTTCGATTTTATCGGCATTTATTGCGTTTGCATGTGCGCTTATGCTGCAAACCCTATCTTGTAAAATGGAGCTGCTCGGGCATTCCGATGAAGTTGATGCGGCCGCTCCTTATTTTACCCTACAACCGAAGGCGGATGCGGTACGGTTGAATGCCGCGTTCAGCTTGAAGGCGCAGGCAGAAGCAACCGATAGCGGAACGATAACGTACCGCTGGTATCTGACGGATAAGAGCGGCAACAAAAAGGAAGAAGCGCCATCAACTCAAGAAGGCAGCGTCTCCGTATGTAAAGTCGATACGAGTAAAGTCGGCACGTTTTATTATTGTGTTGAAGCGCGGAATACGAATACTTCACGGGAAGTAACGCGCAATACGGAAGCGTTGACCGTGAGCGATCGGGTAAAGATAGAAGTTTCCGACAAAAACATTATACGCTACTTTGCCAACCGCGATGATTCGCTCGGCGAGGGCTATCTTCCAGCAATGCAAATAAAAGAGCGCGGACAGAAAATTCAAATTGCTTCGAATACCGGAAATCTTACGCGGAAAGGCTATCGTTTTGCCGGTTGGAATACGCAGGCGGACGGCAACGGCACAGCCTATGCGGAAGGCAGCGAGTACGGCAATGAAGCGGATTTGAACTTGTTCGCTCACTGGCTCCCGAATGTATATAAGCTTACGCTTATGCTTGACGATGCGTTGCAGGAAGTCTACAACGTCATTTATGACGCTCCGCTGCCAAATACGGTGCCGCCGTCTGCAAAAGCGGGCGCATCGTTCGGCGGATATTATGCGCAAAAGCAGGCAAAAGGAAGGAAGTATTTTACCGCAGAAGGCAAGGGCGTCGGCATCTGGGATGAACTGAGCAACCGTTCCTGCTATGCCGCATGGGGTTTCCGCATTAAATATGAAAACGTCATGGACGCACGCAACGAAAACCCGGAAGTCTACGACGGCGCAACCGATTTGGAATTACAGGCATTGTCTTTGCCGGGCTGGAGCTTTGGCGGATGGTTTGCCGCCGCCGATTATAGCGGCTCTCCGGTCCAAAAAATTACAGCCGGACAAACTGGAGAAAAAACGTTCTATGCCAAATGGACTGAAACAAAATACGCGATTAAATATGAACTTGACGGCGGCGTAAACGCCTCCGAAAATCCTTCGGCATTTACCATAAAAGATGAATTCCAGCTTAAAGCGCCGACAAAAGACGGCTATGACTTTGGCGGCTGGTATACGGAAAACTCTTTCAGCGGCAACAAGATTGAAAAAATCGAGAAGGGAACGAAGGAAAATCTTACGCTTTATGCAAAATGGCGGCTCAAAGGCGCATGGGCAATCGCTTATGTGCTTTCCAGCGGCGAAACCGCTTCAAAAGCGCTCAATTCGCCAAAGAATCCGAGCGGCTATACGGCGGCGATGGGCGATGTGCCGTTGTTCGATCCGCAGGCGCGCAAAGGCTATGAGTTTGAAGGCTGGTATTACGACAGCTCGTTCAGCGGAGAGCGGATTACAAAAATTGCAAGCGGCAAGAGCGGCGACCTTACGTTATACGCAAAATGGAAGGCGTTGACGTATAAAATCGCCTATAACCTCAACGGCCTTACGAATGACCGTAACAATCCGACTGAGTATACGATTGAAAGCGACTTTGAATTTCAAATTACGAAGGAAATGGAAGCGCGGGACTTTGCCGGATTTTGGGATAATGAAAATTTTACGGGGGCGCCGGTAAGGAAAATCAAAAAGGGCCGGACGGGCGACCTTTCGCTTTATGCAAAATTCCAAGCGCGGAGCTACAAAATAACGTATTACCTCAACGGCGGCTCCTGCGCTCTCCCGTTACCGTCTACATATGCCAACCGTTCAGAGACGTTTACCCTTCCTGAGCCGAAAAAGCCGGATTGCAGCTTCGGCGGTTGGTATTTATATGAAAATTTTGCAGGCGAGCGGATAACGAAAATCGGCGATCCGGCGCAGGGCGGCTACCGCGGCGGCGACATCAACTTGTATGCTCGGTGGCTTTTCAACAAATACCGGATTATCTATGAGCTCAACGGCGGTACGCAAGCTGCCGGAAATCCTGCCGAATACAGCGCAGACTCCAATATTACGTTTGCAGTGCCGTCCCGCGCAGGCTGCACCTTTGCCGGATGGTATTTAGACAACGGCCAAAAGATTGAACGGCTCCCGAAAGGCTCTAAGGGGACGCTCAAATTGATTGCAAAATGGAATTTTTTGACGTTCGGCGTTACCTATGATGCGATGGGCGGAAAATTGCCGAACGGCGCTGCGAATCCAGAGCCGTTTACCGTCAATGATGAGATTGTTTTGAAAACTCCGGAAAAGCGCGGCTACCGTTTTGAAGGCTGGTATGCCGACCGCTCATTTACCGGAAGTAAGATTGAAAAGGTTTCCAGAGGCACGGCGCAGAATCTGACGCTGTATGCAAAGTGGGGGCTGGCCTCATTCCGGCTCACGTATGACCCGCTCGGCGGCAAAATGCCGGACGGCGTACCGCTTGTTCAGTCATTTACGATGAATGATGAGATTGCGCTGAAAACGCCGACAAAGGCCGGTTATGACTTTGAAGGCTGGTATTCGGAAAACTCTTTCAGCGGCAAGAGAATTGAAAAAATTGCAAAAGGCTCCTCCGGCGACAAAACGGTGTTTGCCAAATGGCGTTTAACAGGTTCGTGGCCGATTACCTATGTGCTTTCAAGCGGAGAAACGCGCTCGCCTGCCTTGAACTCCCCAAACAATCCAAGCGGGTATACGGCAGCGATGGGGGACGTTCCGCTCTTGAATCCGCAGGCGCGGCCGGGCTACGAGTTTGAAGGCTGGTACTACGACAAATCTTTCAGCGGCGAGC
>CAUTOX010000017.1:0-26675 GCA_963539665.1 uncultured Treponema sp. | reverse complement strand
CACAACAACAATTTTCTTCGCCATATCTACTCCTATCGAATCAAAATGACCGAATAAACCTGTTCTTAAAGGTCTGTTTTTAAACAGGTGCAATACGCTGTAACAGATTTAAATATAACACCGGCTGAGTAAAATGCAACTGACAAAATGAATCTCGATACTCCATCGGCCTCCGGTACCAGAAACAGAGAAAAAAATATTGCAAATTGATGCAAAATAAGATCGTTTCTTACTTGACAATCGGGGGGGGGGGGGGGGGTAAAATATACAATGGAATAATATTAGCCGCCCATAACTCTCTGGAGCAGGGGGCGGAACCGGCTGGAAACATTCCGTACTAAAAAAAATACTGCGGCGGAATCAAACGCTGCAAGAGGTAGGTTAAAATGAAAAAAGCTCGGCTTCTAGCCATTTTACTGTCTGCCGGCATGACGCTTTTAGCAGTCGGCTGCACGTCAATTCGTCCAGTACATGAACATGGCGTTACCGTCAATTTGGCGGAAAACCAGTATGAAATACTTGGGAGAGTTGAATATAACGGCACGTGGCATAATGTTCTCGGCATTGCAAATTGGGGCGGCGCCGCATACAGCCGCTTGTATGAACAAGCAAAGAAAGACCTCAATGCCGATGATGTTATCAACGTCTCCATTGATTATAAAACCACTGCCGTCGGCGTATTTTATAATGCCCGGACGTATGTAATTTCCGGTTTGGCTATTAAATACAAGAAATAGCGCGGCCGTGCCGATGCGCTGGAGCAGTTCCGGCTTCGGCGCATCGGCTTTCGTGCGGCCCCCTGCTTTCACCATATCTTCCGGCAGCGGTTGATGGAGCGTTTCCCGCTGAAACCAGTAAAATAGTACTGTCGCCAAAATAAAGAATATTTTGGCGACAGTACTATTTTACAGAGTAGCGGCAAACTTGCGGAGCGCTCGGAAATTAACGCGGAACGGGCGACAAATCCAGCATGGAAGGCTCGATTTCTTCCGTGTGCGCATATTCTTCAAGGAACATGATTTCAACCATGCCAATCGGTACGCTCATATTGATGCTGTACAGTGAGCAGCGATGTTTCACCTGTTCGTATTGCTCGAATAACGAATGCGTAATCCGCTCGTCAAGCTGATGCTTTGCCAACATATCGGAGAAAATCGACACAATCTTATCTTTTGAAAGCGGCATCTTATACGAACGTTCATCGACCAGCGCGCTAAAAATATCCGCGCAGGATATAATCCGTTCTTGAAGCGTCAAATCTTTTTCCGCAAGTCCGCGCGGGTAACCGGAGCCGTCTAGTTTTTCGTGATGCCGCACCGCCAGCTTGTAGAGCTTTTCCGGTACGATGCCGTTTAAAATCCATTCCGATGCTTCGACATGCTTTTTCATAACGGCGAATTCTGTTGCGGACAGTTTGTTGGCAGATTCAAGTATGCTATTCGGAATCGCCATCTTACCAAGATCGTGCAGCAGCCCGCCGGTAAACAGCTCATCCTGCTCCCCTTCCGTGCAGCCCATCAACGCGCCCAAAATTACCGCATAGTAGGCGGTGTGTATCGTGTGAGTAACGGTATAGGTGCTTTTGCAATCCATAATAAAAACCATCAATTTTGAAAGCGTCCGCGTTTCTTCCGCATTGAATTGAAACGAACGCAGGATTTTTTCAAGGATTGTCTTGTACGTGCCGCGCAAAAGCGATTTTGAAAGAGCACCGTTTGCATCCGCCGCTTTGAAACGCCGAATGTACTCCGGATTGAACGTACTCAAGCCGATTTTCTTACAATCTTCGTCCGTGTAGCTGCCTCCGGTCAATTTTACCAGAATATCCAGCCGCTTTGCCGCAAAAATGAGCGATGCATATTCAAGCTGATAGACTTTTTGCGCAATGTTCGGGCGGTAAGCCGCATCGCTGAACAGGGCGAACTTTGCATCTTCGTTCAACGGCGTCATTGCCCGAATGTAATAGTACGTGTACAGGTAATTCCGCCGCTTCTCCTCTTCCGTTTGATTTTCGGCGGCCTGAATATCCTCTCCGTAAAAGCGATAATCGCCTGCAAGGTGCAGCAAGGCAAGCAGCGTTGCATTTTTAAGATTCAGCCGGTCGTCGGCAAATCCGTTTCTTGCGATGGCAGCGGTAATAAAAGCTGCGCGGCAGCACTCCTCGCCTAAAACGGGATTTATTTTGAGCAGCATCCGTATAATGATGCACAGCATCTGCCCGCCGCTTAAAACGCATGAAGGCACATAGGCATTTTCAAGCGCGTCTGCATTATCCGTAAGATGAATCATATAAAACCGCTCCTTTTGCCCCGAACCGCCGCAAGCCTGCAACCGGTTCAGAAGCCGCACTTTTGTAAGTATGTTAAGGTACCTTATTCCGAAATGGAAATTCCCGAACGTGTCTATTATACCCTCATTACGCGCAATAACGGTAGCATTTGAATGATTTTTTTCAAGATAAACCGGAGCGATAAGGCGGATTGATGAAGAATAGCCTAAAAACGCATGGTTACTGCGCCGCCCGCTCTTGTTTTTGCGCTTTTTTTCGAGATTGCGACGAATTGCAACGCGCTGGATTATCGAGAGTTACAATATAGCATTTTCAAAGTTGCTTCTGAAAAACTTGCAAGCGCGCGCACTTGTCATCCCGTCCGCAGCATTGCCGGTAAAGAAAATAAGCCTTGCTCTCGAAGACTTCTCGTGATTTTTCCGAATGCACGATGCGTACGCGCCTCCCGAATCGCATAAAATCCGGCGTAAACGGACAAGCGTTCCGCAATCCCGACGTGCTGAGCGAACCGGCAGCTTCCGTTTAAAAGTTGGCTTTTTACACGAGCCTTTACGCATAAGCGCAAGCCGCTCACGCTCCGTGCGGAGTTTTCGCTCGGTACCCGCTGGCGTTGCGCCTTTTTCTGCATCCTCCCGATAGTCAATGAGGCGGCAAGTCCTTCATTCGCTCCGCATACGGAAGCGGAACACTGCAAAGGGGGGCGAGAATTGACGTATTTGCGGTTATTGCGTTTTCAGGATGGAAAAGGACGTGTTCGTAAAACGTAGCCGCCGTTCGGCAAGGGCGCGGCAGACTGTTGGCAAATCCAGTATACAAGTATGCGGAACAAATGCGGCCGGAGCAACACGAAGGGGCTGCGGAATTCCTGCGCACTTAAAATAGCAAAACAAGGGGATATGCAAAAGGCCGCCGCGCGTCGCTTGGTTACAGCGTATTGCCGTCAGCCGAGCTTCCACTTGCCGCCGGATTTTGAAAATTGTTTTGCGTTGACTTCAAGAAGGCGTCCGTCTTCGCCAAGCATTTGCACCATTGAAGTAATGAGATTTACTTCTATTATTTTGAAATTGGCGCCGTCGTAGAACACGCGGAGGCCTTCCGGCGGTAATTTTTTCCGCGCTTCGCAGTACCAGTCGGCCTCATACGAAAGGCAGCAGAGCAAACGGCCGCAGTGTCCAGAAATTTTGAGAGAATTGAGCGAGAGGTTCTGCTCTTTTGCCATGCGGATTGAAACCGGACGGATGCGGTCAGACATTCCGTGACAGCAAAACGGACGCCCGCATACGCCAAGCCCGCCTGTGATGCGAGATTCATCCCGAACACCGATCTGCCGGAGTTCAATGCGGATTTTAAAAACCGCGACAAGTTCTTTTACAAGCTCCCGAAAATCAACGCGATTGTCAGAACTGAAAAAAAACAAAACTTTCGGCTCATCTTGCAAAAAGTGAACGGAAATAAGCTTCATGTCGAGGTTGTTCGCAGCAACTCTTTCTTTAAATATCGTAAACGCTTCTTCTTCCTTCTGTGCGTAGTCAGCGCGGAGCGCCAAATCGCTTGCCTCCGCCTTGCGCTCCACGCTTACAACTTCCGAAAGCTTTACTCCGACCGGCTTTTTGGCAGTCCCCATGACGCGCACCATGTCTTTGCCGTACCGCGTCTGCGCAAACACAAAGTCGCCTGTTTTAATGTCAAGGTTGCGGTCAGCTCGCGCAAACAGCGTTTCGCTTGAATGGTCCATTTTGAGCACCAACAGCGGTTTGTCAAAATCAATGTATTCCGATTCGGACAAATCGGCATCGGTATCTTCAAGCGAAGACAGATTTATATTTTCATCGTCAAGTTCGTTTTCAAATATATCGCTCATGTCGGTTCCTATCATAATTACATATATTAGATTTGTTCAAGAACGTATCGAACAGGCGCATTCTATGATTTAAGCGGCAAAGAAATCCACCAATAAGCCCTTAATTTCATTGATTTTGGAAAGCATCCGAATCTTATCGGCATGATTTTGCAGAATCATCGTTGCAAGCTCCGCAAGTTTTCCATCGACTTCGCGCACCTGCACCAGCGGATCGCGCGCGCGCCGTTCGGAAAAATACACCCCCTTCTTTTTTACAAATCCCAAACGCTTTGTTTTTACCACTTCATAATTATTTTTCGCAACGTAGCGCATAAACTGACCGACGCTTTTTTTGAATGCGGCAAATGATTCTGCCGTCATATCGTCAAGCATCTTGTCTCCGGCAATATCGATGGCATCTTTCAAAAAGACAACCGTCTCCTCCGCCGAAAGCCCCGCAATTTCCTGCGGCAATCCCGCCGCCGCCAGCTCGTCCAGCTCCTGCGACTTTTGCAGCATTGCGGCAAACGACAGTTTTTTGCCGGCCGGCGCCTTTTCCTTCGGCTGCTGCTTTACGGTTTCTTTTGAAACCTGCGATGCGGCGGAAAAATAGAGCGAAGGATTTACTGGATCGATGAGATTCATAGCATCCGCGCCTTGTCGCGGATCGCTTCCGCTTGCAAAAATTGTTCGGAGCGCAGCCGGAACTGTTCGGCATCGGCAAGGGCAATGCAGCGCCCATGAAATATTACTTTGTCGTCCATTTGAATGCTGCGCGTAACGATGTTTCCAATGACGGCCGAAGATGTCAGCAAGTTGACGCTTGCTTCCGCAGTGATGTTGCCGAGCACGATGCCGCCGATGGTTGCCGACGCTGCTTCAATATTTCCTCGAATACGCGCATTGCTGCTGACGATAACATTCCCGTCCGACTTCAAATCGCCGTCAAGGTCGCCGTCAATGCTGACCGAACCGTTTACGGTCAAATCCCCCCGAACCGAAGATCCGTTACCGATTAATGTGTTGATTGAAAAATTATCTTTCCGCAGCGCCATAGCATCTACCGGGAAAGTTTTACATTTATGTATTTGATTGGATCGACAACATCCGAGCCGACGTGCACTTCATAATGCAGGTGCGGCCCTGTCGTAATGCCGGTATTGCCGATGTTCCCGATTATTTTCCCCTGCTCAACGTATTGGCCTTTGAGCACTCGAATTGCGCTCAAGTGCGCATAGCGCGTGTAGACGCCGTGTTTATGTTTGACGATGATATAATTTCCGAATCCCGCGTCATAACCGACCGTAACAACCTGTCCGTTCGCTGTTGCAACCACCGGATCGCCGGAACCCCATGTCGAAAAGTCCAAGCCCTTGTGAATGTACCACTGGCCGGTAATTGGGTGCAGGTTCGGCCCGAACATCATCGAAATATGAACATTCGGATTTTTGACCGGCAGGATATTCGGGATTTCCTTGAACAGGGAATTTTGGTTTTCGAGCATTTTCCCGATCTGCTCAATCGGCTGCACCGCATTTTCAAGATATGAAGTGAGCGAACGAATGTCGGATGTTTCGTGCAGGGTGCCTTTTACGGCATCCTCCTGACTAAAAAGCGACGTCAAATCCCCATTATTCAAAGAATTCTTGGCCGTGCTGCTGTTTTTATCCAGCCCCAAAAGCGCAAGCGACTGCGACAGCGAGGCCTGAAAGCGTTTGGCTGCCTGCAAAAGATTTGTGTTTTCATCGCGGAGTTCATCAAGACTGGCGAGCGTTTCGCGGTTCCGCGCAGTCAGAGAACTTATTTCCGCATTGGCGCTTATTGATCTTCTATTAAAGTAGAGAAAGGAGAGGGCAAAACCTGCGGTAAGGACAATTCCGAGCGAGAGGGCAAAAACATTGGTCTGGAAGCTCAACACCTTTCCCTGCGAATGCGGCACGATCATAATCGTCAACTTTCCATCGAGCAGTTTAAAAATCCTTACGAATAAAAACCGCGCTGCCTTGAGGAATGTTGTAAGCCTGTCTTGCAGATGCGATATGAAGTGCTTTTCCAGCCTCTTATACTTTTGAGTCCTAGACAATCGTTAGCTCCAAAATGGGAATGCCCGAAAAATCGCGACAGTATATCACGCGCTCTTTGCCTCTGTCAAACAAACGCGCCGCGCCGCAGCGCCCATAAATATTCCGACAACTCCATTACACTTATCGGCATACAGCGCGGAAAACATCTCTCGTTTTTTATGCGCCCCCATTGCGCGTTACGGAATGCTCTGCTGAATGCATTGTTGCCGCCTCCCTAGTGACAATGCGCTAGGGGGATTCTGCAAGATAATTTTCGTGATTTTATTTCTTTCAAGAGTTCGCGGGCATTTTTATCTTCGAGGTAATCGACAGAAGGATTTTCGGAAAATAAAAGAGCCGGATGTAGAGGAAACAGGTAAATATTCGCAGCAACGGCAAGCGGCATAGTCACATTGCGCCTTGCTGCTGCGCAATGCGCGGGAAAATAGCTTGCTCCCTACACGCATGACGGGACGATAAATGGCGTTATATTAGAGAGCTGGGTTGAAAAAACGCTATTGAAAAACCGCCGTAAAAGCGCGTCATCATCATGGATAATGCGTCGCTACAGCATCATCGCAGAGACGCTTGATGCCATTTTATAAGGCAGGTAGAAATAGTATAGGATGCGTGAAAATTGATTTTCGTGTTGCATTAATGCGTAGACTTGAAAAAAAATTAAAGTAACGTATAATGCGATTTTGTAATGCAAGTTAAGCAAATAGTATGAGACAAGCCGCAAGTCTCTTTTGGAGGAAAAATGAAAAAAATAGGTTTACTTCTAACATTTAGTTTTGTATTTATATTTACCGTTTATTCTGAAAATATAAAAGCTAAAATTGAAGGGCCGGAAGGCAGTTACAATCAGATGAGAATTACTAATAATACAAAGTTTAGTAATTTTGATTGTACCGTATATTTGCTTGAAGAAAAAAATGGAAAGTTTATCATAAAGGAAACATTAGGAGTCTTTCATTTAAAAGGTTTAAATGATACGGATTCTTGCGCAATGAAAGTAAAAAAGAATAGTTATGTAGGAATTTCTTTCCCTGAAAATTTAGGTGAACTTTCATATACGCTTTCATATAAAGATTTACCGTTTTTTGATGTTATTGAATTCTTTCTATTGGAAAAAACAGCTAATAAGTATGGAGAAAATCCTATAGGAAAAGAATTCTAATTCTTAAATAGTAATCTTTATAAAGCAAACCGCGGTAGCTATACGCGAAAATCAGTTTTGAATCACTCTTACTTCGTATTCGCTTATCAAACTTTGTTGCGGTCATGCCGTAGCTTTTGATGCTATGCGCATCAGTAAAATACAATAGCCCTGTTCGATAACACCGCTATCGAACAGGGCTAATTCTTTATTCAATGCCGGTCCCAATTTTTTTAAATTGACTTCCGTAGATTTTCGCCGAGAGAGGAAGCGAGGAAGCGTTCAACCATGCCAAGCTCACGGCTGGTCGGTTGCTGCTCCCTTCCGCACAAATCAGCAGTTTTTCAGAATTACGAATGTTCCGGCGGGCAATACTCCTGCGCGAATATCTGCGGTGTAGAGCAGCGCCTCCGCATCTTGCGGAACGGAAACTGGCAGAGCCGCTTGCGAGGCATTCAAAATGAACGTAACGCTTTCCGAGCCGTCCGCGCTGACTTTTTCGAGGCGGAGGACGCGGTCGTCTGCTTCGTTTTCGGGCTGGGCGAAGCGCATTTTGTCGCTTGAAAATGCCGGATGCGTCTTCCGCAATGCGATGAGCCGCTTTACAAAAGCAATATCGCCGTCAAATGCGCCCGCTTGGATTTCCGCCCACGGCATACAGCGCCGGTTGTCAGGATCTGAACCGCCGTCAAGGAAAACTTCGGTGCCGTAGTAGAGGCAGACGGAACCGGGCATCAGAAAAAGGAGGGCGAGCGCGGCGGCGGCAGCGTTTTTGTCTCCGCGGCAGCAACGTAGCAAGCGCGGCGTATCGTGCGAATCCATCTGATTGAACAGCGATCGGTTTATCTGTCGGTAATACATAGAATAGCAGCGGTTAATCGCGAACTCAAGCTGTTTGACCGATCCGGTTCCCGCCGCACAAAAATCGGCAATCGCGCTTTGGAGCGGATAATTCATCACCGAATCGAATTCATCGCCGCGCAGCCACGGCATCGCGTTGTGCCAAACTTCTCCCATGATATAAAAATCCGGCTTCATGCGCTTTAAGTGCGCCCGCAGCTCCTTGCAAAAGGCGTGCGAAAGCTCGTTTGCAACGTCAAGCCGGATGCCGTCGATGTCGTATTCCTGCACCCACTGGCTGCACACGCCGAGCAGATACGCGCGGACTTCCGGATTATTCGTATTCAGCTTCGGCATGGCGTCGCAAAACGCAAACGCATAAAATTTCCCGTGCCCCGCATTGCTCTCCGGCCCCCACGGCTCCCGCTGGAAATCAAAATCATAATCGTTGACCATGAACCAGTCGGCATATTTTGACTGCTCTCGATGGCGCAACACATCGCGCCACGCAAAAAAATCGCTGCCGGAATGATTGAAAACGCCGTCAAGCATAATGCGGATGTTGCGCCGATGCGCCTTTGCGACAAGAGCCTTCATTGTTTCTCCGTTACCGAAGGCCGGATCGATGGAAAGGTAATCGGACGTGTCGTATTTGTGCTGCGACGGCGACAGATTTACCGGATTCAGGTACAGCCCGCTAATTCCCAAGTCGGCAAGGTAGTCCAGTTTGTCGATAATGCCTTGCAGGTTCCCGCCAAAAACGTCCGTATTTTTCACGCTGACGCCAGCTTTCGGCCATGCAGACAGCCCGTCCGGAATAAAATCGCTTTGCCCGCGGCAAAAACGCGCCGGAAAAATCTGATACCACACGGTATGCGCCGCCCACTCAGGAACGGTGCAGATGTCCGCGGCGTTCATCCACGGGAATGTGAACGCGCCGCTAAAATTGTTGCTGGCAAGCCGCGCCGCTTCGGTCATAAAACCGTTTTCCATAAAGCAAAGCGTTTCCCCGCCTGCGGAAAGTTTGAAGTAGTAACGAACCCGCTTGAATTGCGGACGAATTGCCGCCGTCCAGCGCAAATGCGATTCAAGTTCCTTTTTTTCGGTAAATACGAGTTCGGTCGAAGTCCACACGAACGATCCGCCTTTCATCTTGCCTGCAAACGGATCTCCGTAGATTAAACGTACCTCCGTAACATCCTTGCCGGTCAAAATGTTGATTTCCAGTTCGTTTTCATTGAGCGGATAACAAAACGTGTCATAAGCGGAGTGTTCGATTGCGCTGATATTCATGCGCGCAGTGTACTTTATCGCACTGATTTTGGGAATGGAAGCGAGGGGGCTGGATGCCTTGCGGCTGTTGCAGGGGCGGCAGGAGCGTTCAGGGGCTGCGTTGTTTTTTAAGGGCCTTCCCGCTATACTCCCCGAAAATTGTCGCGCGGGGCGCAGTTTTGTCCGCAGGCAGATTGAGCTGCGCAGAATCTTTTGTTTCGTGATATGCCGGCGCATTAAAACAGGCCGAATGTTTTATCCGCCGACGCTTGTTTTGGAGTTAATATGGAACAAACTTTACCGAAAATGCTGAAGAAAACTGCGGAGGATTTTCCGGAAGTCGCGGCTCAAATGTTCCGCACCGAACACGGCGCCTTTGAATCGCTCAATTACCGCGAGCTGTATCAGGTTGCCTTGGATTTCGGCGCAGGGCTGTTGAGCATGGGAATGAAACGCGGCGATTTAATCGGCCTCATTTCCGACAACCGCAAAGAGTGGCAGCAGGCGGACATGGGCATCATGGCGATTGGGGCGGCGGACGTTCCGCGCGGCTGCGATGCGACCGTTATGGATTTAGAAGCGATTTTTTCGATTACGGAATGCGCCGTCGTGATTGCCGAAAATTCCGCGCAAGTAAAAAAGATTTTAACGATAAAGGACAAGTTGCCTGCGCTTACGACCATTATTTCGTTCGATGCGCTTTCGGACGAGGTTAAAAAAGATGCGGCGGCGTTGACGCTGCTTACGTTCAGCGATGTAGTAACGGCAGGGCAAAAATACCGCATTGAACACAAAGACGCGGTTGAAAAAGAATTGGAGCAGGGCAAGCGAGACGATTTGGCGTGCATTATTTTTACTTCCGGCACAACCGGAACGCCGAAGGGCGTTGAGCTGACGCACGGCAACTTCTTAACGCAGCTCGACGAAATCCCCGAACGCATCATGCTCAATCCCGGCGACCGCGCGCTTTCTGTGCTGCCTGTCTGGCATGCGTTTGAACGCGCTGTTGAGTACGTTATCATCATTCAAGGCGCAACCGTGTGTTATTCAAAACCAATCGGCAGCATCTTGCTCACGGATTTTATCAAACTCAATCCCGCGATTCTACCGGCCGTACCGCGCGTGTTTGAAGCGATTTACGAAGGTATTACGCGCAAGATGCGGAAAACCGGCGGCATTGTGTTCGCGCTGTTTCAATTCTTTGTAGGGACAGCGATTGCGCACAGCCGGATGCACCGCAAGATGTTCAATCAGGATCCGTGCTTCGGGCGGTATTATACGGTTGCGTGGTGGTTTGCATTTTTGATTCCGTGGTCGCTGCTGTGGCCGGTCAAGCTGCTCGGCGAACTCATCGTGTTCCGAAAGATAAAGGCGATGCTGGGAACGAAATTCCGCGCAGGGGTTGCCGGCGGCGGCGCGTATCCCCGCATCATAGACGAGTTTTTCTGGGCAATCGGTATTAAAATCGTTGAAGGCTACGGGCTGACGGAGACCGCGCCGATTATTTCCGTCCGTCCGATTGCCGCGCCGGTGTTCGGCAACGTCGGCTCTCCTATCCGCGGAGTGAAGGCGCGGATTGTCGATCCGGAGGATGGGTTTGTGCTGGGGCGCGGTAAGTTTGGCGCAATTCAAGTGAAGGGCGGTACCGTGATGCGCGGCTACTTCAAACGCCCCGATTTGACCGAAAAAGTTATGACCGTTGACGGTTGGTTCGACACGGGCGACCTCGGTATGCTGACCGTGCACGATGAAATCATCATCAAGGGACGGAAGAAGGACACCATCGTGCTCCGCGGCGGAGAAAATGTGGAGCCTGTTCCGATTGAGCAAAAACTGGAACAGTCGCGGTTTATCAAGAACGCGGTCGTCATCGGACAGGATCAGCGGTATCTTGCCGCGCTGCTGCTTGCGGATGCGGAAGAAGTGAAAAACTATGCGGCGGAAAACGGCATTCAATACGATACGTATGAAAATCTGCTTGTGTCGGAAAACATCAAAAATCTCTATGAAAGCGAAATCAACGCGCTTGTCAGCTCAAGAACGGGCTTTAAAATGTACGAACGGGTCAACCGCTTCTGCCTTATCACCAAGCCGTTTGAAGTCGGCGTTGAACTGTCCGCCAAGCAGGAAATTATGCGCTACCGGCTCAATTCATTGTATGAACCGCAGATACGCGCGCTGTTTGAAGACAAAGATAAAGGCGAATTATAGGGAATGAAGCGGGGCGCCTTTGTTTTTGCCGATTTTATACCCGCAACGATGCAGAATGTGTTATAATGCGTTCTATCTGTAGTTATCAGGAGCTTTTTTATGAATGATAAGGAAAAATATGATTTTTCAGTTGAATCGCTCGGCGAATGCACCGTCAAATCGCCGATTGAGCTTTCCACTGTCGTCGGAGACTACCGTGCCAATTACGTCCGCGACGATAGTTTTGTCCGCAACAAGGTGAACGTATATAACATCAACGAAGATGATCCGATGGATATGACGAACCTGATGCAGAAAGCCGGCCCGCGGGAATTCATTTATTTTGACCCGCATCACGTGAACGCCGGCATCTGTACCTGCGGCGGTCTGTGTCCGGGCTTGAACGACGTTATCCGTGCGGTTGTCCGCTGCTTGTGGAACCGGTACGGCGTTCACCGCATTCAAGGTTTTAAATTCGGCTTTAAGGGCTTTTTCCCGGACGAAGGCTTTAGCACGATTCCGCTCACGCTGGAAAATGTCGATGAAATTCATAAAATCGGCGGCTCTTTCTTAGGAACAAGCCGCGGCGGCGGGCAGCGCGTAAAAGACATCGTTGACTGCATTGAACGGATGAATATTAATATGCTGTTTATTATCGGCGGCGACGGCACGCAGCGCGGCGCGCTCGACATTGCGAACGAAGTTGACCGGCGCGGCATTAAATGCGCCGTAATCGGCATTCCAAAAACCGTTGACAATGATTTGCAGTTCATCGACCGCTCGTTCGGGTTTGAGACAGCCGTACAGCAGGCGAAAGAAGCGGTTTCTTCTATTAATATGGAAGCTGCCTCGCAAATCAACGGCATCGGATTGGTAAAGTTGATGGGGCGCGAGTCTGGCTTTATTGCAACCGCCGCGACGCTTGCAACGCATGAAGCGAATTTCTGTTTGATTCCGGAAGTGCCGTTCGACCTTGAAGGAGAAAACGGTTTTCTTGCGCATCTGAAAAAGCGGCTTGAACGGCGGCACCATGCCGTTATCATTGTTGCCGAAGGCGCCGGACAGGATTTGCTCACCAAAACAAACAAGACGGATGATTCCGGGAACATCAAACTTGCCGACATTGGCGTGTATCTCCGCGATGAAATCACTCGCTACTTCAAGGAGCAAAACATCCACATCAATTTGAAGTACATTGATCCGGGCTATCAGATTCGCGCGGCGGTTACGACAGCTTCCGATTCCATTTACTGCGAACGGCTCGGAAATAATGCCGTTCACGCGGCGATGGCGGGAAAAACAAAGATTGTTATCGGTTTAGTGCATGATAAATTTGTACACATCCCGATTCAGATGGCGACGGCGCACCGCAATGTAGTGGATCCGGAAGGTTCCCTGTGGCGCGATACGCTTGATGCAACGGGACAGCCGAATCTCATGGTCAATGATGTTGCAAAGGCGAAAGACCGTATGCGGCAGATGGTTGCCGATGCGCGGATGACGCCGGAAGAAAAGACCGGAAAAAAATAACGGATATTTGTAGGCGGCGGCGTTTGATCTATTCATGCGCGCCGTTTTTCTTTGTTGCTTCGTTGCGATAAAAGAATTATTCTTGGATTAAAAGGTTCGTAAAAAACGTAAAACATTCATTTCTTTGCGCTTTCCCTTTGTTGCCTCATGCAGTTTTTTATTGACAACCGACAATTATACCGTATCATACTATTGGGAACCTCTAAAAACTGAAGTTTTTAGAGGTAACTTTGAAAATGCGATGTTGTAACTTGCGATAATCCAGCGAGTTACAACTCGTCGCAATCTCGAAAAATCGCAAAAAGCGAGTTTTTCGAGATGCCCGATTACATTATTTTTTTGGAAGGTATAAAATTACAATGAAAAAAAACTTATTTGCCCTGCTTGTATTTACGGCATTTGCTTTTTGTTCATTTCTGTATGCAAAAGATGGAAAACCTGCCGGCGAGCCCGGAACATTTGAAAACGCAGCTCCGCGAGCGATGGCGGATGTGCTTGCGCTTGACGCCGCATTAAAACCCGCCGATAACGAATTTGTCATTTACTATGTCCGCCCTGACAAAAACTACGAAAAATGGGCGTTGTGGATGTGGGCTTCTCCGGGCGGCGATGGCGGCGCGGCATGGCCGTACACGCAGACATGGAAAGTGCAAGACGGCATCGGCTATATGCGGTTTAAAACTGACGGTTCCAACGTGGGGGGAATAAAATTTATCGCCGCAGACGGAACCGTTGGTATGATAATTCGGCAGAAAGACGGCTGGACAAAGGACGGCGCAACTGACCGGATGTGGAATACGAATGTGTCGAAGAAAATCGCCGTTTTTTCCGGCGATTCTGCCACTTATGCGGCGCAGGAATATAAGCCGTCCATCCTGTCTGCGGAACTTGCTGCGGAAAACCGCATCGACCTCTCGCTTTCAGGTAAATACGGCCTTGCGGTGGATGGCGGATTTTCAGGCTTTTCAGTACGAACGGCAGCAGGAAAGGACTATGCGATTTCCAAGGTGATTAATACGCTTGCGCCGGATAATGTATTCGATAATATGACGAAGAATGTTTCGATTCTTCTTGCCGAAAATGCCGACATCGGCGATTCCCTGCTGGTAAAAAATCCGGCTTTCCTCAGTGATTTTCCGGTAAATAGCACAAAACTAGCCGTACAAATAGCGGACGCGCATTCGCCTGCGGCCGATGTTGAACTCGGCTGCGCGTATGCCGACGGAAAGGCGAAGTTTAATCTGTGGGCGCCGACATCTTCTGCGGCCACGTTGAATCTGTATAAGTCGGCAGCAGCCGGTACGCCTGATTTTACGGTCGAAATGACGAAAAATGAAAAAAACGGCGTGTGGAGCGCGGAATTCGGCGACACGGATCCGGACGGGATGTTCTACGACTTTACCTTGCGCAATGCCAAAGGAATGGTAACTGCGCTCGATCCGTATGCGCGTTCTATGTCTGCCGACCGAAAAGACGGCGGCGCGGGGCGGGCTGCGGTCATTGACTTGAACAGCGAGAAGGCGGGCAAGATGACGGCTCCGTACAAAACGCTTGCCAAGCGCGAAGACGCGGTGATTTACGAAGTGTCTGTCCGCGACTTTTCCATCAGCCCCGATGCGGGCGTAAAGGCCATTCCCGGCACGTATAAGGCTTTTATAGAAAAAATCCCGTATCTCAAGGAACTCGGCATCACGCACATACAGCTCATGCCGGTGTTGAATTTTCTGAATACGGACGAAAACAACAAAAAATACGAAAATTCCGGCACGGTCAACGGCAACAATTATAACTGGGGCTATGATCCGCACAATTATTTTACACCCGAAGGCTGGTATGCAACGGATGCAAACGATCCGTATTGCCGAGTGCGGGAGCTTCGCGAACTGATCGACGAATGCCATAAAGCCGGTTTGGGCGTCATTTTGGACGTCGTGTATAACCACATGGGCAGCACGCAATTCCTTGACGACATCGTTCCGGGCTATTATTTCCGCACGGATGATAACGGCGCATTGCGGTGCAATTCCGGCTGCGGCAACGACACTGCCACGGAGCGCAAGATGATGAAGCGGATTGTTACGGATTCTACAAGCTATTGGGTAAAAAATTACAAAGTTGACGGCTTCCGTTTTGATTTAATGGGTTTGATGGAAGCGTCTTCCGTTGCCGATTCGTATAGTCTATGCGCAAAAATCAATCCGAGCGTCCTGTTTGAGGGGGAAGGCTGGAAGATGTACAACGGGAGCAAGGGAACGGTCGGGCTTGACCAGAACTATATGCTCAAAACAAATAGCATTGCCGTATTCAATGATGAATTCCGCGATGCGATTAAGGCGGGCGGCTTTAATGAAACCGGCAGGGGCTTTATCACGATGAAAGCCGTCGATGCGGAAAAGCTGTTCAACAATGTTATGGGGCGGCCGGTTTCTAATTATCATGCCGACCAGCCGGGCGACAACGTGCAGTACACGGTGTGCCATGATGGTCTGACGCTCCATGATGCGATTACGCACAACCTCAAACTCGATGAAAAACAAGATATTAAGCGGATTATACAGCGCATCAAACTGGGAAACTTCTTCGGACTTACTTCGCAGGGCATCGCTTTCCTCCATGCCGGACAGGAACGCGGACGCACAAAACCAAACTTGAAGAATGCGGCCAACGAATCCGTCGGTAATTTTGTGCGCAACAGCTACGACTCATCCGACAATATCAATCAATTTGTGTGGACGCTTACTCCCGACTATCAAAATCTTCTTGATTACACGAAGGGATTGATTGCTATTCGCAATGCTTATGAGGTCTTCCGGGTAGGAGATGCAAAAAAGATTGCGAAGAACTTTAAGCGCATTCCGATTGCCGAGCCGTTTGCATTCGGTTATACAGCCAAAATGAAAGACGGCCGGTGGATTGTGCTGGTAAATGCGGACGAAAAGCCGGTAGATATTAATACTGGCGTTTCACTCAAAGATGGTGTAGTATATGCAGATAGCGAAACTGCTGATAACGCTGGGATACATGAGCCTGCCGGAGTAAAAATCAACAACAAAACGGTTACTTTGGATCCTTTGACCGCAACTATTATCCGCGTTTCAAAATAGGTAATTGCAATTGATATTCAATTGTAGATATATGGAGGAAAGAATGAAGAAACTTCTTTGTGCAACACTTGCAGTAACCGCGGTTGCTGCAATGGCATTTGGCGCCAGCAAAGGCGGCGCTTTGAAAGCAGCCAAGCTGCTGGTTTGGGAATCTAATGGTCCGGAAAAAGAGTTTATGAACTGGGCTATTAAGGAATTTAGGAAGATGCCTGAAAATAAAAAGGTACAAATTCAGTACCAGCCGGTTGAAGCAACGGATGCCCGCAGCAAAATTGAGCTGGACGGCCCGGCTGATGTCGGCGCGGATGTCTTTGTCGCTCCGCATGACCATATCGGCGCATTGGTAACTGGCGGTCATGTTCTTCCGATCGACGACGGCGATGCATACATTGCAGCATTTATGGCAAATGCCGAAAAAGCTGCAAAATACAACAGCGGCAAGGGCGCAATGTACTATGGCTATCCGCTTGGAAGCGAAACGTACGCATTGTTCTATAATAAGAAGCTGATTAACGAAAACGAAGTGCCGAAAACTTGGGATGAAGTTATTACATTCGCCAAGAAATTCAACAGCCCTTCAGAAAATAAATACGCATTGGTATGGCCGGTAACCGACGGATACTACGGCTATATGTTTATGGAAAGTTTTGGCGCGCCGCTGTTCGGCCCGAACGGTAATGACCGCAAACAGCACAATCTTAACAGCGCAGGAGCGATTGCCGGTCTTACGTATTTCCAGAATTTGAAGAAGGAACTGCTGCCGGTTGCTGCCGCAGACGCTTCCGGCGATTTCTGCAATGCGGAATTCACATCCGGCAAGGCTGCGATGATTATTTCCGGCCCATGGTCAATTAAGACCTTTGAAAAAGCCGGCGTTGAAATCGGTATTACGACATTGCCTGCCGTTCCGGGCGCGACGAAACCTGCGACATCCTTCTCCGGCGTACGCCTTGCATTTGTCAGCTCATACACAAAATATCCTGAAGCTGCAAAGAGCTTTGCAAAGTTCATTACTTCAAAGGAAGCCTTGCAGAAGCGGTTTGAAATTACCGGTCAGATTCCGCCGAGAAAGGATATTGAAACGAACACGCCGCTGAGCAATCCTTTCAAGAAACAGCTTGAAACTTCAACTCCGATGCCGACAATTCCGCAGCTCGGCACATATTGGAGCGCGATGGGTTCCGCGTATTCCGGCATCTGGAACGGCGATGATGTTAAGAAAACGCTTGACACCGCGGCAAACGCAATGGAAAGCGCAAAATAATAAAATATCTGAAAGGCAGTAAGCCGGTTTTATAGCAAAACATCTTGCTTAAACAAACTGTATGCGCGGTCATCTGCTGTGCATACAGTTTTAAGTTATAGGAGCGTGGAATGAGTAATAGTGTGAGTCATGAAAAGCTTAAGAAAGCTATACCGGCTTCCTGCTGTTTCATGGGACTGGGGCAAATCCTGTATTTGAAGCAATACATACGAGGAGCTTTGTTTGCGCTGGTCGAAATTATAATGCTTTGCGCCATCATTTTTGGGACGAAACGGATTATTCCGGCGGATCAAGATGCGGCGGACGAGATGCTGGGGCTTCCGGAAATAACCGAAATGGTCGAATTCCTTGAGGAGCAAAACGCTCCAAAGGTCGGCGGAATTAAAGCGGCGCTTGCAAAAGATATGGAAAACTTTTTCAAAAAGTATCTTCCTGAACTGGCAGCCACCGTTAATGATTTTTCTGATTTTGATGAAGTAGAAAATGCTTCGTTCGACATTGAAGATGACTATAGTATGGAAAAATTCGATCAGCTGGCGCAAAAATATCAAAAACAGCTGGCGAAAGTGTATGCGCGTATCGCGCCGGAAGACTTTGATCCAAACTACGATGCGAATGACGATGTTTCCCGCAGAGCGGTTCGGCACGGCGTAAGGACGACAAAGTACCGCGCTTGGTTTAGAGGCCCGATCGTCTCATCTTTGATTGGCCTTGCAACGCTCGGCTCTCCGCAGGATACGCGACTGTCAAGTTATAAAGATCATTCGGTTTTTATGATGATCAACGGTATCTTTGCGCTCATTATTATTGCCTTCTTCGTTTTCCTTTACATATTGAATGTCAACAGCGCTAAACGCACGGTTGCAAGAATTGTCAAACAGGGAAGGTTCCCAACGCTAAAAGAAGCGCAGGACGACCTTTCGCAAAATTCTTTTGCGACAATCGGTATTGCGCCGAGCATGGTGATGATTGCAATTTTTTCTTTACTCCCGCTTATGTTCTCCGCGTTGGTTGCATTCACAAACTATTCTTCCCCTGATCATATTCCGCCGAACAATTTGGTTGACTGGGTTGGATTTGAAAACTTTGTTACGATGTTTTCGTCGCGGACGGCAGGCGGTATGTGGGCAAAGGCGTTCGGCTATACTGCGGTATGGACAATTGTCTGGGCGATTTTTGCGACGTTCACCTGTTTCTTTGTCGGATTCTTTTACGCATTCGTTTTGCAGGACAAGCGCGTTGTCATTCCGAAATTCTTTAGAACTGTGTACATCTTGCCGTATGCCATTCCGACGATGCTTTCGCTCTTTGTTTGGGCAAATATATTGAACGGAACCATCGGCCCGATTAACCGGACGCTTCAGATTTTGGGAATTACCCATTCTACAATTCCGTGGCTGTCCAGCCCGACGATGGCGAAGTTCTCTTTAATATTCGTTAATATCTGGATCGGATTTCCGTACAGTATGATTTTGACAACCAGCTCTATGACCGCCATTCCGAATTCTATGTACGAGGCTGCCGTTATCGACGGCGCATCAAAGTGGCAGCAGTTTAAGAGCATTACCTACCCGCTGGTTATGTTTCAGTTGAAGCCGACGCTCATCATGCAGTTTGCCGGAAACGTCAACAATTTTGGCGCGGTCTTCTTCCTTACGGGCGGCGGCCCAAATATGCCGCAAGTTGGCGTTACGACCGCAACGAATGCCGGCGCAACCGACCTGCTCATTTCGTGGATTTACAAACTCACGATGAACACTCCGCAGAACTATAATCTGGCATCGGTGCTTTCACTGCTCGTTTTCGTTGTGCTTGTTCCGTTCGCCCTATATAACTTCACCAGAACAAAATCCTTCAAGGAGGGTGCAGTATGAAAAAACTCGTAGGCAGCATAACGCCCGTTACTTTTATTTTGAATCTTATATTGATTATCAACGTGCTCATTGTTTTGTATCCGGTTTTGTTTACCATAAGCTCATCGCTGACAAAATCGAATTCTTTGGCGGCGACATCCATCATTCCGTTTACAAAAGAGGAAGATGAATCAATAACGATAAAGAATTCCGATGGAACCGAATCGACAAAGTTGCAGCCGCATTTTAAGCCTGCGGAAATTTCTATCTATCAATACCGCAGACTGCTCACCGGCCCTGATAATCTGGTCAAGGGCGAAACAAATGTGCGCGGTACCAATTATAAAAACTGGTACCTGAACACGCTGAAAATCGCCTGCATGAACACCGTGATTACGGTTTTTGTGTGCTGCACGGCCGGATATATTTTTTCTCGCTTTAATTTTACCGGACGCAAACAGATAATGGCATCGCTGATTGTCTTGCAAACATTTCCGAGTTTTATTGCGATGGTTGCAATTTACGTTATTTTGTGGAAGTTCAATGCGCTCAATACGCTGTGGGGGCTTGTCATGGTCTATTCGGCAGTCGGCATTCCGTTTAATTCGATGCTGATGAAAGGCTATTTCGATACGATGCCGAACGACATTGCAGAAGCGGCGTATATCGACGGAGCCTCGCCGCTCAGCGCGTATTTGCGGGTCATCCTGCCGACTGCCAAGCCGCAGATCATCTTCCTTGCGCTGACGAGTTTTACTGGTCCGTGGATGGATTATATTTTCCCGCGTTTGGTCTTGCGTACCGACGACAAGAAAACGCTTGCCGTCGGCTTATACGAGATGATTAGCGGCCGCGCGAACGACAATTTTACGATGTTTGCCGCCGGCGCGATTTTAGTTGCCGTGCCGTTCACCATTTTGTTCATGGCGGGGCAGCGAACGCTTCTTATGTCGCTGGCCGGAACAAGCGGCAAAGAGTAATCCGCTTCGGACTGGTCTTGTAAACCGGTTATATCATCGAATGTGCGAATGCAGTTTGTACTTTTGCAAACTGCATTTTTTTTGCAACGCTAAGCGGCATTCCGTCCGCTCATTACAATTCAGGAGAAAATATTGATTATGAACAAAACTCATTTGTCCGTTCCGCTAAAAACTACGGCGGCGCTTCTTTGTATTTTGGCATCTGCATACAGTCTGTTTGCTAAGCCTGCCTCTTCAAAACAGTCGGCAAAACCGGCGCATCCGGTACGCAAAGCGGTAAAACCGTCGGAAGGCGTATACTACAGCCTGTTTGTCCGTTCATTTGCCGACAGCAACAAAGACGGCATCGGCGATTTTAAGGGAATCGTGCAAAAACTTGATTACCTGAACGACGGCAACGATGCGACGACGACCGATCTCGGCGTAACCGGCATCTGGCTTCTTCCGATTTTTGCAAGCTCCTCCTATCACGGGTATAATGTAGACGATTATTATGCCGTCAATCCCGAATACGGCACGATGGAAGACTTTGAGCTGCTCGTCAATGAATGCAAGAAGCGCGGAATTTCAGTGATTCTCGATATGACGTGCAATCATGCATCAAGCAGCAACGACTGGTTTGTGCAATCCCGCAACAAGAATAGCCCGTACCGCTCATGGTTCCGCTGGGCAACCGATGAAGACGGCGCAAAGGGGCGCATCGATTTGAAGCAGAAGGTGTTTGGTCATGCGGTTTGGAACATCGATTTAAATAGCGCGGAACAGGACGGCAACGGCAAAGACAATTATTCGTATTATGCGGGGATTTTTGATGTTACGATGCCGGATTTCAATCTCGATACGCAAGCGGTTCGGGAAGAATTCAAAAAGATATTCAAGTTTTGGATGGATAAGGGCGTTTCCGGCTTCCGCTTTGACGCGGTGAGCCACGCATACAATGCGGCGGAGCTTGCTGTCGGCGAGCAGGGACTGGACAAAGCGCTTGCATTCTGGAAGGAGATGCACGATTCGATTAAAGCGGTTAATGCCGATTCGTACTGCGTTGCGGAAGTGTGGGAGCCGCTGATGACGCGGGTGCGCTACCTTGCCGGAATTCCGTCGAACTTTCACTTTGACCTCGGCACGCAGATTGCGAATATGATTAATAATCAAGAAGCGAACGAGCTGCAAGGCGTTCCGGAAGATACCGATGCCGCATCGTTCAACGGCTATGCGCGCAGCCTTCAGAATGCGTATGAGCTGTATGCGTCCGCGAACAAAGCGTACATAAACGCCCCGTTCCTGTCGAATCACGATTTGGTACGCAGCGCGGCGATGCTCCGCAATAAACCGGAGAAGATGAAGCTTGCCGCCGATTTGTACATTTTGACGGAGGGGGTGCCGTTCATCTATTACGGCGAGGAAATTGCGATGAAAAGCGGTTCCGACGATCCGTCAAAGCGTACGCCAATGCTGTGGAAGGCCAAAGGGAAGGATAAAAATCAGACGAAATGGACGGATCATCCGGTTTATGCGAACAGCAATCGCTACAATGCGCAAACCGTATCCGTTGCGGAGCAGCAAAAAGATGCCGATTCGCTATTGAACCACTATAAGCGCGTCATTCGGGCGAAGACTGCGCATCCGGCTTTGTTCAAGGGGCGGCTGAAAGCGGTTGGGCTTGGAAATCCGGCGCTTGAGTCATACGTCATGGAATGCAGCGAAGAGAGAGCCTTTGTTGTGCACAATATTTCAGCGGGGCGAACGGTGAGCGTAACGCTTCCTGATGAGTTGAATATGCCGCTGGCGTATGCGGCCAATCCTGAGGCAAAAGTTGAAAACGGAGTGCTTACCATTCCGCCGTTAAGTTCTGTTGTGCTTGCAGCGGAGCTGTAGCGCGGAAAATCGCCGGAATGCGCTGCGCGGGGCGCATTGTCCGGCAGGGGACGCAATACCGGCGGTTCGTCTTTTTTTGCAGGCGGCCGCCGGTTCTTTTTATTTTGCGTGCGGTGCAGGATCCGCGCTTGCGCCGCGCACTTTGATGCCGCCTGCGCGCTGGAGCGGCCAAAAACGGAACATCGTTGTTCCAAGAATATGCTTTTGGCTGACGTATTGCGGCGCCATATTCGAGTAATATGTTATGGAATAAGGATCGCGCGCGGTTAAGGCGGTCAGTTTTTGTTTGTACGAATGGCGCATATCCAGCGAGTTGAAGCGGTTGTCTCCCATCATAAAATAGCAGTCGGCCGGAATGTAGGAGGCGTTGCCATCTGCATCGCACGGCGGAAAAACCGGCATATTGCGCTGATCAAGAATCATGACGTAAAAATTAAGCTGTTCGGCAAGAATAAAAGCCGCGCGTACTTCCTCATCCGCCGAAATGTCTGCTGCATCTGTAAGCGATGCCGCTGCAAAATCTACGATAAGTTTGCCAGCCGTCGTTTTAATCATCAAGTTGAGCTTGAAATTCGCTTCGGCGTACAAGTCTCCGGCAAAATCCGCGTCATGCGCGGCAGTAATCCAATCCGTCATAAAGCCGGCAAATGATTCGCTGCCGCTGGCAGACGCAAGCAGATTCTGCGCAACTCCGGCAATATTGTTGAACAATTCGTATTCATACAGCGGAATGGCCGCGCCGCCTTCTTTTTTGGGGCTCTGCTGCCGATGAATGGCGCGAAATCGTTCGGCAAGAGCGCGACACTCGGTCTTCGCATCTTCAATCGAAAAATCCCGCCGCATCGCTTCAATTTTTAGCATCGTGCCGCAATGTTCAGGCGAAAGCGGAATGTGCTGGATGCCCCGCTTTACCGCCGCAGGAAGCGCATTCAGATTCCATGCGGCAAAATCGTTGTCGGTCTTGACCGGCTGAAAACCGGCGGACTGCGCCGTCCTCGCATACAAAACCCCGTCCTGCATCATTAATTGTTCGCCTGCAACGCCGCACACTCGTTTGACGAGCGGGTCGGCCTTCGGCTGGCCGTTTTCATCGACATTCAGGTTGACGGCGGTGAACGTCAACATATAAATGAGCTGCGAAACAACCGTGCGCACCTCCGACTTCCGATCCATGTTGTAATGCGGGTTCCGGAAAACGACCACATCGCCGCGCCGATAAGATTTGAGCGACGGCAGCCCGACATCGGAAAGGGGGAAACGCGGGGCGCTGGCGGTTTTCAGCACAACAACGCGGTCTTTGACGAGGAATGACGGCACCATCGATTCCGACGGAATAACATAGAGCTGCAAGATAAAAATCTGAATGAGGAGCACCATAAACACCGCCTGCAAGAGCGCATCCGCCCAGTCAAGCAGTTCAGCTGCAATGCGCAGGATGCCGAACGTCGGTTTTTCCCGCGCCTTCACCTGCCCCTTCCACTCCGGAATAACCGCTTCTACTCGCTTTTCATTGAGGAAATACAAAAGCGTCTGCGATGAAAGAAAAACCGCGCACCACAAAACAACCGAAACGACATCGAACCAGTACGGCGTTTCGCTTTTACCTGCTCGTCGCAAAACAAAAGACGCAAACAGCGCGAACGGAATGTATTGGAGCAGCTTTTGCGCCGCCGTAAACGCAGCCGCTTCCCGACGAAGAATAATTTTTAGCAATAAAAAATATGAAGCGGCTGCAGTAATCAGCAGCGCGACTGGAAAAGCAATTACGGAAACATCGGCGGCAAAATGCACGTTGCAGAGGGCAAACAACGCCGCAGCCGCAAGCATTATAATAGAAAGAAAACGAACCTTATTCATGCGCAGAATATAGCAGATATAAGAGATGCGTTGCAACTTTGCGCCCTATGGCGCGGCGGACGGCATAACGGGACGTTAAGGACGCAACTGGTCGACCGTCCGCTACATGTTTTGAAGTCTCAAAACGTGTCAATTTGCCGCCGGGTGTGGTGACGGCATAACGGGACGTTAAGGACGCAACCGCTCTCCCGTCCGCTGCAAGTTTTGAAGTCTCAAAAGCTGTTAACTTGCCGTCGGGCGTGGTGACGGAGAAACGTGTCGTGAAGGATGGAACCGTTCTCCTGTCCGCTGCAAGTTTTGAAGTGTCGAAACACGTGCAGGCTATGGAGGGCGGCAGACGGGGAAACGGGACGCGGAGGTGTGTTTTCGGGCGGGTTGCATGGCCTTTCAGCAAGTTTGCCGTATGGCAAACTTGAAGCGGACGGAAGATGTGTTATGTCTTTTAAGTCCGGTTCTCCGCCGTCCGCCGCTTCCTATGTGTAGAAACGCGGGGCAATATCTTATAGAATGCGGCATTGTATTTTTTTCAAGAGGAGTTTCAATGTCAAAGCAATTCAAGACAAAATGGGGATTTATTCTTGCGTGTGTCGGTTCTGCGGTTGGAATGGCGAATGTCTGGGGCTTCCCGTACCGGATGGCGGCGAACGGCGGCGGCGCGTTTTTGATTGCGTACTTGTGTTTTGCCGCATTGTTCAGCTACGTGGGGCTTTCTGCCGAATATGCAATCGGACGGAAGGCGCGGACGGGAACGCTCGGCGCGTACCAGCTCGTGTGGAAGAGCCGCGGCATGGAGTGCGCAGGGAAGGCAATCGGCTGGCTGCCGCTGGCAGGCTCGATGTGCATTACGCTCGGTTATGCAGTGATTATTGCGATGGTTTTACGCGGCTTTACGTCCTCGCTGACGGGCAGCCTCTTCAATTCCTATCCGAATGAGACGGCGGTTGAAGCAGGCAAGACGATTCTGAAAACTGGTTCCGAAAAATGGTTCGCCGAAGCCGCCTTCAAACCGTATTCACTGATTTTCTTTCACGCGGCGGTTGTGGTCGGCACGCTTTTGACGCTCGTGCTCGGCGCAAAAAGCATCGAAAAA
The DNA here is from genome assembly GCA_963539665.1 of uncultured Treponema sp. Lineage (GTDB taxonomy): Bacteria > Spirochaetota > Spirochaetia > Treponematales > Treponemataceae > Treponema_D. The sequence goes on along the minus strand of CAUTOX010000017.1, from coordinate 1,468 downwards.
ACCAACAAGATTATGATGCCGCTGTTTTTCATGCTCTTTTTGATTCTTGCGGTGCGCGTCGCCTTCCTGCCGGGGGCGCTTGAAGGCTACAAGTATATGTTCATTCCGCAGTGGGAATATCTGCTCAAGCCGACAACGTGGATTTGGGCGATGGGGCAGGCCTTTTTTTCGCTTTCGATAACGGGGAGCGGCATGATTGTGTACGGCGCCTATCTTCCTGATGAGGAAGATGTCGTCAGCGGAGCGGTGAATACCGCTGTGTTCGACACGATTGCAGCATTGGTTGCCGCGCTGGTTATCATTCCGGCGACGTTTTCGTTCAATGCCGACGCGATTGCCTCTGCCGTTGCCGCAGGCGAGCCGGTGCATAGCGTAATCAACAAGGGGCCGGGGCTTTTGTTCATCACCTTGCCGGAAATCTTGAAGACCATTCAGTTCGGCAGGCTGTTCGCGCTGATTCTGTTCATTGCAGTCGTTTTCGGCGGCGTCAGCTCCTTACAGAATATGTTTGAAGCCGTTGGAGAGTCGCTCATGCATCGCTTCCCGCGTTTAAAGCGCACCGTTATGCTCGCGCTGCTTGCAGTCATCTGTTTTGGAATCGGCGTGAATATGGAAGCGATTTACCAGTGGGGCGCGTGGATGGACATCGTTTCGATCTACATCATTCCGATTGGCGCGGTGCTCGGCGGATTTTCGTGGTTCTGGATTCTCAAAAAAGACGAGCTGCTCAATGCCGTAAACCTCGGCGCGGCGCGAAAAACCGGTTCCCTCTGGCATTGTCTCGGCCGCTGGGTGTACGTGCCGCTTGCCGCCGTCATTTGCATCGCCGGATTCTTCGTCGGCGGCTTTTAAGCCGACTGTTCTGCCGACTGCGCGAACCGGAGCGCAGCCGGCAGGGAATAAAAAAAACTCCGGCCGATACGTTCAGCCGGAGGAACACAGCAGTTTGAATCATTTAAAGCGGCGCCGAATCGGCGAGATTATTTAGAACCATTCGATTTTGGCGCGAACTTTATTATCATGCGTGATGGAAATTGTAATTTCATACGTTTGCCCGCGATTAAGACCGGTTGTGATAATATTGGGAGCTCCCCTTCTGTCTCTTTTAAGTTCAACCCATGTACCATCAAGTGCAACAGTAGCATCGCTATATCCAATGGGCCCCCAGGCTTTTTGCCCAAGCACTTTCCATTCAATTGTGGAATTTGGCGCGGTAAATACGTATGTATAGCTGTTTCCACTTTTTCTTGTCCACCCAATCTGCCTTTCCTGCCAGCCTTGCATTGATCCTGCAATGCCGCCTTCAGACAGGTCAACGCTAGACTGCTGCGGGGTGTCCGCGCCGCCGCCACCGCTACCGCTACCGCCGTTGCTGCCGCTACCGCCGCCACCGCTGCCGCCGTTGCTGCCGCTACCGCCGCTACCGCTGCCACCGTTGCTGCCGCTACCGCCGCCGCCGCTGCCGCCG
>CAUTOX010000016.1:0-28271 GCA_963539665.1 uncultured Treponema sp. | reverse complement strand
TACCGAGCTTTCGCAACCGCTTCAGCACTGAAGATGGATGACAGCCGAAGACTTCCGCGATTTCTTTTAAGTAGGCATCAGGATGCTCTTCTATGTATTTGATGAGTTTTTCGGGAATAATTTTCTTGTTAACTGGACAACGGATTTTTATTTTTACGTCGCCGGTTGCCTCATATCGCCTTTTCCAAGCAATAATTGTGCTGATATTTATTTTGAACACTGCCGCAGTTTGTGTCAATGAGTGTCCTTCTTTTGCATATTCAAGCGCCCGCAGTCTTAAATCTCTATCATATGACATAGCTTGAGTATAATGGGGGCTACTTGTATTTCAAGACAATTAGCTATAATCCGACAATAGCAGCGCCTGTTCCTTAAATTCTTTACCGTATTTGCCTATTGTTTCCATTCCTATAGATTCGACAGTTGAAAAAATATTCAGATTTTGAAACTGCCGAATTCCAGTACTTTTGCAAGGTATCAGCCCGAAAAAGCGCATACAATAAGCGATGTTTGCGACGCAAAGTCGTCGTGGTTTTCAGCCGCGCTATTTTAAGCGGCTGAAAATAAACCATCCTTCATTTTTCGGGATTTGGAGACTGCACTTTTATGATAACGGTTCAATGGAGCGCCCCAAAACTCAAGCGTTTGTATCGTTGCCGTGATTTTATATCAATGCTAAAAAAACAAATCATTACAATACAAAGACTTAAATTAAAATCGGCAAGCAGCCGAAAAAATATGGGACTTAAAAAACGCCCGCAATTTACGCAATTCGCTCATTTGACAATTAAATATTGATACAGTAATATGCCGCAGAACTATTCTATACATTAGAAATATTAAGGAGATTCAAATGATGAACGTAATATTGTTCATTATTCTCCCTGTTTTTGGAATTGTTCTTGGATGGATTACTCGCTGGCTATATGCCAGATTTCAATTATCTGCGGCTGAACAGAAGGCTGAACGTGTCAAGCGGGATGCGATGCGGGAAGCTGAGGCACAAAAAAAGGAATTTTTGCTGAATGCAAAAGATGAACTCATTCGAGAACGAAACCAGCAAGAGCGGGAGAATCGTGAACGCCGCGCCGAAGTGCAGCGGTATGAAGCCAGAGTAAATAAAAAGGAAGAAATTGCCGACCAAAAGGTTGCTGATTGCGAAAAAAAGGAAAAAGAGTTTGCCGATCGTGCCGCAGCCATGCAAAAACGAGAAGATTTGTTGGTCGATAAGGAAGACGAGCTGCGCAAAGAGCTTGAACGTATTTCAGGGCTTTCTCCGCAGGAGGCAAAAAATCTTATTATCAAGAGCCTTGAAAACGAGGCGAAGCATGATGCGCAGGTTATTATCAATAAAATCGAGCAGGATGCGCTAATTGCGGCGGAAAAAAAGGCGCGGGAGATACTTATCACTTCAATTCAGCGCATTGCAGCAGAAACAACAAGCGATGTAACGGTTACAGCGGTTTCCCTGCCGAGCGACGAGATGAAAGGGCGCATTATCGGGCGCGAAGGGCGCAACATCAGGGCGCTCGAAACGCTTACCGGGGTCGATATTATCATCGATGATACGCCGGAAGCGGTAGTTATTTCCTGTTTTGATCCGGTTCGGAAGGAAATTGCCAAAGAATCGCTTGAACGGTTGATTTCCGATGGACGAATTCACCCGGCTCGGATAGAAGAAATCGTGCAGAAAGTTACGCGCGAAGTTCAGAATAAGATTTATGAAGAAGGCGAGCGGACGCTGTTTGAACTCGGTATTCATAATATGCCGACCGATGGGGTACGCGCGTTAGGGCGTTTATACTTCCGCACGAGTTACGGCCAAAATGTGCTGCACCATTCAAAGGAAGTCGCAATGTTGGCCTCTGCAATTGCTGCCGAAGTTGGGGCGGATCGGGAGCTTGCAAAACGCGCGGCGCTGCTCCATGACATTGGGAAGGGAGCGGAAAACGAAAGCGACCAGAACCATGCGGAAGTCGGTGCGGAGATGGCGCGGAAGATGGGCGAAGACCCGCGCGTGGTGAATGCGGTTGCCTCGCATCATAACGATATTGATCCGTCAACGGTAGAAGCGGTTATTGTGCAGATTGCCGATGCGATTTCCGCAGCTCGGCCGGGCGCTCGCCGCGAAACGGTAGATAATTACGTCAAGCGGCTTGAAAATCTTGAATCGATTGCGGAAGGATTTGCAGGCGTTGAAAAGGCCTATGCGATTCAGGCTGGCCGGGAATTGCGTATTCTGGTGAATAACGAAAAGATTGCGGACGGAGCTGTAAAGCAGCTCGCTTCAAATATTGCAAAACAAATTGAAACCGATTTGCGGTATCCGGGAAGAATCCGCCTGACGATGATTCGAGAAACACGTATCGTTGAATATGCGCGGTAAATTAAAAAACGCCGGCTGGATTTTAAGGCAGCCGGTGTTTTTTATCATGATTGAGCAAGGAGAATATTCGTGGCGGTCGCTGCACAACGAATTTGCTATTTTAATCAACACCCTCGCACGAATAATAAAGAGGCCTGTTTGCTAATTTTATTGCTGGTAGGTCAGCGAGTTCAAAATTGCATTTTAGGGCAATCTGTTCTGAAACCGAGATTTGCATAGGTTTAATCTGAATATCTAAATACCGGAAAACTGCTGATACCATTCTCCATCTAGCTATTGGCGTTTTCCGAAAGGAGGAAAAATGGGAGCCCGCGGCGAACTTTTTACTACGGAAGTATATCTTGAAAACCGCTGTTATTTTTTCAATGTCAAAGAAAATCGCAACGGCGATGTTTTTTTGCAGGTTGTAGAAAGCAAAAATAGAGACGGAGCCGATGGCGACCGCCATCAAATCGCGGTTTTTGCCGAAGATATGCAGCAATTTTTACAAGGTATTGACCGCTCGTTGAATTTTATTGAAAAAGATAGAAAACAGCGCGCAAAAATTAAAGCGGCAAAGAAAGCGGAAAAAGAAAAACAGCTTTCGCTTTTACGGAACGCTGCTGCAAAAAAAGATGATGGTATAAAGAGAACCGGCCGTATTCACGTTGTTTCAAAGCGCAAACCGGACGATGCGCAGGATAAGATAATTCCATTTAATCAGTAGCGGAACGAGCGCCGCTGTATAGGAGAGCCTCCGAGACGGCGGCATATTTGAATGTGCGCAGCTGTAGGATAGCCTTTATGTTTTGCGTACCCATATTCGGGATATTTTTTATCCATTTCAATCATAATTTTATCGCGCGCGGTTTTTGCAAGAATGCTTGCCGCCATTACTTCCGGGTAATGCGCATCGGCTTTTGGTTCACAGCGCGCCATTGCGCACAAAATGTCGGGCGCGAACGTGCCGTCCGCAAGAGCAGTAACTTCAAATTCCGAAATCCCGTGCGCCGCCGTCCATTGCACAAGCATCTTCTGCATCGCATCAAAAGCTCGCTGCATGGCAAGCAGCGATGCCCGCAGAATGTTCAGCGCATCAATTTCCTCATGACTTGCCGCGCCGATTCCCCAACAGGCCTTTTCTTTTATAACCGCTTCCGCCAAGTCCCGACGTTTTTCAGAAAGTTTTTTTGAATCATTGAGCATTTCAATCGGAAAATCCGGCGGCAAAATCACCGCGCCGGCAGTAACCGGCCCCGCAAGCGGCCCGCGTCCGGCTTCATCCAATCCGCAGAACAAGCTAACCGGCATCTAAAACCCCGTACTGGTATTGCCGGAATATTCCATGCTGATATTGTTTTTTCCGTTATAAATCGGCTCATTTGTTTTACGCGGTTTCTTTAAGTCGGCGGTAAACGCATTGTCCGTTATGGCGCTGGCTGTATCGAAAAGCTCCGCCGTGCGCCCCATGCTTCCGGTAATGCTGCAGCGGCTTTTGCGCAGTTCAAAAATGCCGCTTTGCACCGAAAAATTCACCGCCGTATCTGCATTTGTTGCAATACGGCTGTCGCGGACGGTTATCTTAGAGCGCATTGCCGTGACCGCACTCGAATACGCGACAGCTGTCGCGGCAACGGTACAGTTATTCAGATTGATAACCGAATCTTCGGCATCAATAACCGTGCCATGCTCGCCGAATAGCGCGGAAAGTTCAACGTTCTGCAAGTCAAGCGCACTGTGCTCTAGCTGAAAAATATTCGGCCGCGTGTTTTTATCCAAAAGCGCCGATGGTTCGTCCATAGAAATCATTGTGTTGGAAACGGCAAGGCTTGCATTCCGCAATATAACGGAAGAATACTGGCCGAACAGCAGCTCCGCGTTTTCTGAACCGTCCATTCGGCAGTTGGTAGAAAGCATAATCGTCTCTTTCGGCATCGGAACTTTCCCTTTGACGCGGATATGCACAACTCGGCTGCGATTGATGAATGACAAAAGAGATGCGAACGAGGCAAACGGATACTCTTTGCTGCCGTTAGCGGCCTTTACGCTCGCCTCATCCGTCGCATTGCCGTCAAGATAGTAGTTGCACTGATCGACAATCACTTTGTATTCCGCGATGCGGCTTCTGCGACCAGTTACATCCTCCGTATATGCGGAAATGCGGTAGCCCGCCCCTTTGCCGTCAACCGGATTAAGCTGAAGCTCATTGCCGGAAAATTTTTCGTATTTTTGCGAGAACAGTTCAAACGGAACGGTATCGATGCCGCCGCCTTTATCCGGATCAATGATAATCGGTCCGGTTAGCGAGAGGTAGAGGCTGTGCCGACCGGGATTTCTTACAGTAACGGTTACTTTTCTTCTGGAAAGCGCGCTCGGAGCCGATGACAGCAAAATCGGCTGCTGCGGCCTCCGGCGGTTGATGTTATAGCTAAAGGATGCCGTTCCCTGATAGACGGAATCGTAAAAGAGCGCGGCGGTTACCGTGCCGCTGAATGCATCGCCCTGAAAGGCATCGATTTTCATATATTCGTATAATTCCGGAACCAGCTCCGGCCCATCGTACACTGCAAACTTGTAGTTTGCTGGGTTTTCTGCCGTAACATACACCGCGCCCTCCGCTTCCGTGCTGACGGCAAACTCAGGCTTCGGCGGAAGAAAATACTCGGTTACTGGATTTTCCGGCGAATAATCAACGCGCTGCCATGAAATGGTGTGGCTTTTTGTGCGGTCCAGTTTGATCGGCTCTGTCGGGCGCTCCCACCATCCGCCGTCAATTTTATAAATCATAGTTTGGTCAATGAAGGTCAGCGTTTCCCAATCGGTAATTTCAAAAGGCACGTTCCGCCTGCTGTACAGCCCGGAAATGCGCGGCGTTGAATGAATGATAAAGCGCCAGCTATTTTGCCCGTCAGTAACCGTGCACGGAAAGTAGCGGGCAACAAGCGTATCGGAAGAAACCGCCAGCCCGCGCCCATCTTCAAAAATGTCGCATTCCGTCCCCAAACAATATTGAAGCTGCACGGGAATATCAAATGTATCGCCGGCTACATAGCGCACCGTTCCGGTATGCAGCGCATTTTGCAGAAAGGCCGCCGACGCAGGCGTTTTTGGCAACGGCGCATCCGAAACGTAATACGATACCTGCCGTTCGTTTTTTCCTGCGTGCGGCGAAACAAACAAAACGCGCACCGAAACGGAACCGCTCATATCGAGCAGCGTCGGAGCGTCGTAGGCAAGTCCCGACTTTTCAGGATTGCTGCCGTCAAGCGAATAATAGGCCGAAAAGCCGCCGGGCAGTTCAAGGACGAGCGTCTGACGGTTCGCCCATGTTCCGGGGGCAGGATTGATTATCGTTTGAGCGTAAACGGCGGCAGAGAGAAAGATTGCCGCGCATAAAAAATGTCGTATGTATTTCAAGTGGTTTTCCGTTGGAAAGCAAGCGGTTTTATTGCCGGGCAGAACCCAGCAACGGACTGAGGATATCCTTTAATTCAGGATCTTTCTGATAATAATGCGCTTCCAGTTCCTTTTCCGAAAGTCCGACAAGCTCATGACTCATATAATGAATCCAGATATCTTCTTCCGGTTTAGTAACTACGAATTTCCGGCACCAATAATCAGGTTGAATCGGCAACTGCTCTTTATAGGCGCATACTTTATAATCGTGTACAACGACTTTAATATTTTCGCGCGGAACAGCGTAATCATCAACCAGCACATTGACCAGCGCATTAATCGTGTTGCCGCTATCAAAAATATCATCGATGAGCATAATCCGGTCGCCCTGTCGCAGATTGGCAGGCGGATACGTCCAGCCGTCAACAGACACGCGCGGCGCCGACTGTTTTACCCCCATGTAGGAGCGCGCAACAACCGCCGCATACAGCACGGGATGATGGTTTTTATTCACGAGTTTGTAATACTCGCTTATAACATTTGCCATATACGCTCCGCCGCGCAGCGAGCAGTAAATCACGTCGGGTATAAATCCGTCTTCCGTAAAAATTTTATGCGTTAGTTTGAACGCGTTGTTCCTCACGGCATCATAGTCCAAAAATTCTTTAGCCATACAAACCTCGAGATTCTGTTAGCAATTTTGCGCGAGTATATAAAATAGAACGATAATTTACAACAATCGCGCTTGCTCATCGGAGCGACATGGAGCGGGGCAAAAACGAGCCAACAACACGAGCCGCGCAAAAGGTCTTCCGCATACTGAACGGGAATGCTACAAGGCAACATTCCATTCCGGCAGGAAGTCTCTGCCGAGCGCGGCAAGCATCGTTTTATCTTGCGCAATGGAGTAGCCCGTCGTTGTCAGATAGTTGCCGGTTATCGCCGCATTCGCGCCGCTTAAAAATGCCGCGTGTCCGGTATTCTGCAACGCCTTCCGACCGCCGGCAAGCCGTATTGCCGCACTCGGATTCAAAAAGCGAAAGAGCGCAATGGTACGGAGAATCTCCGATTCTTCCAGCTGCGGACGGTCTTGAAGCGGAGTACCGGTAATTGCCGTCAGAATATTGACCGGAATCGATTGGATATTTAGTTCAGCAAGCGTGAGCGCCATATCAATTCGGTCTTCCCACGTTTCGCCCATGCCGATAATGCCGCCGGAGCACACTGCAAGCCCCGCCGCCATTGCCGCCTTGATCGCGTTTATTTTGTCGGCAAATGAGTGGCTCGTACATATCGAAGGAAAAAATCGTTTGGATGCCTCAAGATTGCAGTGATAGCGCGTAACGCCGGCAGCGCGGAGCCGTTCAAACTGCTTGCCGGTAAGCAGCCCCATCGACGCGCAAAGCTTGATTTTGTGCGTTCGGCTGATGGCTCGATACGCGGTCAACGCCTGCTCAAAGTCGTTGCCGCACAAGGCGCGGCCTGAGGTAACGATGGAAAAACGATGCGCCCCTTCCCGCTCGTTAAGTGCGGCTTCCGCAATGATTGTTTCAACCGGAACAAAGCGATGCGCTGCGCAGCCGGAATGACTTACCGCGCTTTGAGTGCAAAATCGACAGTTTTCGCTGCATAACCCGCTCTTCCCATTGATAATCGTGCAAAGGTCAACCGAAGAGCCGCACCGTTTTTCGCGAATAAAGTCAGCGGCCGCGCACAATTTCGACAAATCGCAGGTAACAAACGCCGCTAAGTCGTCTCTTTTGGAAAGCCGCCGGCCATTCACAATCTCTTTTGCAGTTTGCGTGATGTTCATGCCGCCGATAGTATGCAAACGCTCCATTTCTGTCAACTTTTTCGATATTTGAGGTTTACAGTAGCGGAGGATGCATTACGCCGTTGCGTTTTATTTTTTCATTTTTTGTAATGCGCGGATTCGTTCGAGCAAGGTCGGATGCGAATAATGCCAGAACGCATAAAGCGAAGGCGGGAGCAGCTCGCTGAGATTTTCGCTGCTGAGCTTTATTAAGCCGGAAATCAGCGCGTCGGGATTGCCGGTAAGGTCTGCGCTGAAGGCATCGGCGGCAAACTCGTCTTTGCGGGAGAAAAAATGCGTAATGGGAGCGCACAGCGACGCAAGCGGGGATGCCGCAAGCGAAATGAGGAAAAGCCCAATAAACTGGATGTCAGGCGTTGCATTTCCTTCGATTGCAAAACCGAACCCCGCGTATAAGGCCTCCGATTGTGCGCACAGGTAAAAGGCCAGCATCAGCAGCAATTCCAGCGGCGCCGTCAGCAAAAAGCGGCGGATAATGTGGTGCAGCTTGTAGTGTCCCAGCTCGTGGCCGAGAACGGCAACAAGCTCATCTGCCGTCAAAATCTGCGTCAGCGTGTCGAACAGCACGATGCGCTTTGATTTGCCGATTCCGCCGAAATACGCATTTGAATGGCCGCTGCGCTTCGATGCGTCCATAATAAAAATTCCGCTCATTTTAAAATTGAGCTTTTCCATCAAGCGCGCAATTTTATCTTTCAATTCGCCGTCGGCAAGCGGGGTAAAGCGATTGAATAACGGCGCAATAATCAGCGGATAGATGACCATCAGCAGCAGGGAGAACGCAAAAAGCGCCGCCGTTACGAAAATCCACCACGCTTTTGGAAACGCCGTCAACATCGCGATGACCGCGGCCAAAAGCGCGGCCCCGAATCCAGCGGAAAGCGCCGTCTGCTTCATTGCATCGGAGAACCACAGCTTGAACGTCATGTTTGAAAAGCCGAACCGTTTTTCCACTCCGAATTCCCGATACAGAGCAAAAGGAACGGAAATCAGCTCCTTTGGAACGGCAACCGCCGCAAAAAACAGCAGCGCGCACAAATACGTACTCCCAAATCCGTGCGGACTCCCCGTAATGCGGCAGACTGCATGAAACACAAACGGATAAAAACCGCTGAACGCCAGCGCCAGAGAGAGCAGCGTGGTGCAGCATACGGCCGGAAGCCACGCAAAATAGCCTGCATTTTTATACGCCTTGATCTTTGCAAGCTTTGCCGCATCGAAACACGTTGCCGCAGGAACGCACGTCAGCTCCGTCGGCAAGCCGTGCTGGTTGCGGCGGGCGCGGAACGCAATAAATTCCAAATAATGATGTATTGCAAACTCAAGCAGGGTACCGACTGTAAAAACCAATACAAATATGTTGAAAAACTGAACTGAAAACATGGCGAGAGTGTAGCAGTCGCAGCCGTCTTACTCAATGCGCTTGCGCCTCATCCGCAGTTCAGACAAATCGCCGCGCTTGGCCTCGTTTTTATCGTATCTATTACTGATACACCTGAAAACCAGCGCGTTGAAAAGCGGATACGATGCAGCAAGCGCCGAGTGCAGCGGCGGCAAGGAATTTTAAGCGGATGGAGCGGCATCCGCATTGTCTGCATCTTCATCCTTCTGCGGCGCCGGCGCTTTCTTTGCCGGAGCAGGAGGAGCCCGCCGTTTTTTGGGAAGCAGCGGCTTTTTTCGGTAATTCGCAACGAATGTACAGAAGTCCAAATATAAAATTACGACTATCGCCGTACCGATAACAAGCTTGCACGATAAAACCTGCTTTAAAACGTCCATAATTTCTGAAGAGGTCATGTTCTCTTTATCGGAGAAATAAAATAAAAGCCTGAATGTCGACTTCTATAAAACCAAACGAATATTCTCCTGTAGAAAGTCGTTATTTTTTCAAGCAGCTCCTGCGGGAACGCTGAAGTTGGGAAAGTTGAGGGATTCGCAACTAACTGCCCTGAAATACAACTAAAATCCTATGCCATCTTCGCATGGCGTATGACAGATATTTAAGATTGAGAGCAATCAAATATACAGGACAAGGCCTCACATTGGCACAGACTGCGGGCGTGTTCAAAGTAAATATAAAGAAGGCTTCTTTGTTCGAAGACTGGTTTGAAGATGAATTGTTAACGAATTTGCCAAAGGAGCATGTTATCATCATGGACAACGCGGCGTTTCATAAAAAAGAGGGTTTACAGAACATTGCAAGAAAATACTCTCAAACTTTGATTTTTCTGCCGCCGTATTCACCTGAATACAAGCCCATTGAGCACACGTGGAGCGCTTTGAAGCGCAATATTGTTGGTAGTGTTCATCTATCATCCGTTTCTCAGGCTCTGGATGCGGTTTTAGAAGGCAATTAGTTATAATTGCATAAGGACTGTATTTTTTATCAACTATTAAGTCTTTTATTTTATTCAGCCAGTACCATGGCCTTGCCAAGTTTTAATGGAGCTCCATTTGCCGACATCTCGAATACCCGCTAAGATAGAACTCCAGCACGAACCTTTCCTCGTATGAAAAGTGTGTGAACTTTTTTTGTGTTTCCGTTATTTTTGCCATAAGTTTTTTTCCTCCATTATTGTTTTTTTGGGGCAAACAAAATTATAACAGTTCAAAGAAACCTTTTCTTTATTTTGGCGACAGTATCTTTTACTGGTTGCGGTTGCGATAACCTCATCAATTATTTTTATCTTTCGCTTCTTTCCTGCCGTACAATAAACCTGTTCAGAAACTTCCGTTTCTGAACAGGTCACCTTGAAATGCGATGTTCTAAATCGTGCCATTTGTACGATTTAGAACTCGTCGACCTGTTCGAAAACACAGTTATCGAACAGGTCTAATACCGTTTGGCCGTTTCTTCGCTCAATTTCTTTTTCGTTTTCATGTCTAACCCCATTGCGCCCTTCCTTTGGGCTTGTATTTTGGGTTCCGTAAAATACGGCATTGCAGGAAGTAGCAACTTCCGAAAATGCCGTATTGGTGCGCGTGAGCGCACATGTATATACACGAGTTTTCGAGAGAAAACTCGATGTTAGAAGCGGCACGCCTACTTAAGTGCTGCTTCTAACACTGAGATTTTTACGTGATGCACTACTTCTTTTTCGGTTCGATTTAGCGTGATCAATGTGCGCTGTTTACAATGCGAGCGCTATTCGTCTATAATGCGCCCTGTAGACTGAGGAGAAATGTCGAATGAGTGCAAAAAAATTTATGCTGGAACTACCCTTAAAAGTTATTTTAACAGAAAGCGGGTGTACAAACTTTATAGGCCACAAAAAAAAGCTGACCCGATTTACGCTTGCCGACAACACCGATGAATACGGTATTTTGTTAAAACAGTTTTCCCCCCAGTCGGTTCAGAGCATGGTGCTTCTGGATTACATATCAAAAATTGAGATTTCCATGCCGGAATTCGGGTCTTCGCGGCAAGAAGTTATGGATATTTCTAAAATAATCGTTTATTCGCTTTTGTATAAACAATTTGACCGCGACATTTATAGCGCTGCCATTCAATGCGATTGCGTCCGAAAGCATAACCGAACAAATCCATCGCATCTGATTGACGAACAGACAAAAATAAATGAAAAGCAGCTCCGCGCCGTACTTGCAAACAAAGATGCGGTTATCGGCGAAAACAAAAAGAAAATCCTTGAACCGATTTGGGAAGAAATTCAATCGAATAAAGACTATTCTATAGAAGAAAAAAATATTTATATGCTCATGTCCGAAAAATTTATGAACCGGATGAGCCTGATGAATTGGTATCTTATTGCGCTTTTCCATAAAGAACCGAGTTTTGATACGATCATTGAAACTATCCGAAACAATGTCGTCCAATATATGGAAAAATCGAAAGTTGCCGAATATATTTCCGTTATGGTGATGGAACTTGCCCTCAGCAGCGAAAATACAAATATCCGCAGAGAGCTTAAAAAGATGTATCCTGATGCCGAAGACATAAACGCTTTAATTGCCGATCCGGCAGTGCGCGGCAAGGTTGTCAAGCAACTGCAAAAAAATCACGTGCTGGTATCCGTGTCGTGGAAGCTTGGCGGCGGCTCCACTTCTATCGGAAAGCAGGGGCGCCTGCAAATTACCCTGTACAACAAAGATGATGAATTCCAAGAAGTTAAGGATAATATCCAAACGAAGATGACCGCCGATACGCAAAGACGTACGCTTATCGACTTTTACCGCGATGACGGTCAAGAGGGGGCGGATTTAGGCTTATATTATCTTTCCTATCTTGACGATGCGTGCAAAAAAGTAGATGTCAAATTTGAATCTCTCGTTAATCAATATTCTGCAAGCGGCCTTACCGTTATAAATCTAATCTTTAATTTTTAGTTATGATACGGGCGACTCTTTCGAGAATTGTCATTTTCACGTACTGTATCTGCACGGCGCTGTTGCCGTCGTGTTCAGACGATGCGCCAAAGGTTTCGGCGGTGAAAGCCTTCGTGATGCTGGATTTTCAAACGGCAACATCCGCTCCGACCGCAAAACTTGCAGTGTTCGTCGGCTCTGATTCGGATATTCGCCGAGTGCAGTCGCTAAAAGTTGCAAGCGAAGGAAGCGGTTACGAATGGCGCGCGGAAAATCCGGTACGATTTACGGGAAATGACAGTCAGTGGACTGGATTTACGGATTTTGTCTGCCCTCAAAACGCGCTGCCGCCTGCCGGAAGCTATTCGGTGTTCTATACCGATGCGCGGGACCGTCAAGAACAGGCGGATTTTATCATTCACTATCCGGAATCCATTACGCATATACAGGCAGCAGATGCCGAAGCCTTCTCTGTCGATGAGCGCACGGACTATCTTGCGGTCTATGACAAAAATAACGCGCTCATCTTTTGGGGCGCGGATAGTTTCTTTGGAGAGCGCGACGCTATTTTCAGCATGTATCACGATGCTGCCTATTATAGAAAATGTTTTGAATTGACGAGGGCGACAGTTCTCTGTCTGCTTCCTCCGGTAACAAGAGATCACAATTAAATGATAAGGACTGTATGGGTAACGATTATTTAGAAGAAAGCGGCGACGGCGACATAACGCCTTTGCCCGCAGGGGACGCGGGCGGGAATTCTTTGTATCGGGCAGTGCGCACGTATGTTCTGCGGGCTGGACGCATGACTGCCGCGCAGGAGCGCAATTATCGGGAGCTATCTCCCGTGTGGTGCATCCCGTTTTCATCGACAAAACTGAATTTTATGGATATTTTCGGTAACACGAATCAGACGGTTATTGAAATCGGCTTTGGGATGGGAACGGCGACGGCGGAAATCGCTGCGGCAAACCCCGACATCAATTTTATCGGAATTGAAGTGCATCGGCCGGGTGTCGGGCGGCTTTTGGGGGAAATTCAGCGGAGGGAATTAAAAAATCTCTTTATCATCGAGCATGATGCGCTTGACGTGCTTGAACAGATGGTGGTTGACGGTTCGGTCAATGGGTTTAACATATTTTTTCCGGATCCGTGGCAGAAAAAGCGGCACAACAAACGCCGGCTCATCCGCCGCCCGCATACCGATTTGTTTGCGCAAAAACTGGCATCCGGCGGCTACATCTATATGGTTACGGACTGGCTGCCGTATGCGCATTACGCGCTATCGGAACTGTCTGCAACGCCCGCGCTCAAAAATAAGTATGCGGATTTTGCGCCCCGCCAAAAGTGGCGTCCCGAAACGAAATTCGAGCGGCGCGGCATCAACGAAGAGCGCGAAATTAATGAATTATATTTTACCAAAGAAAACGCTGATGCAGACTGCTAAGCGCGTTCTCGACCGCTTTACCCTGCAAACAGACGGAACGCGCAGTATATACGCAAAATCCGTCTTATTGTTTTATACGCGAGGCAACGGAAAATGAACGGCGAAAAATCGCTTCGGATAGCGGAACTTGAACAGCTCATTACGCGCTACCAAAAATCGTATTATGACGGGGAGCCAGAAGTCAGCGATGCCGACTTTGACGCGCTCTGGGATGAGCTGAAAAATCTTGATGCGGAAAATCCCCTCCTCAAAAAAGTCGGCGCGGATTCGGTTACATTTGCAAAGGTGCGTCACATTATGCCGATGGGGAGCCAAGAAAAAGCCGCCGATGCCGAGCAGTTTTCCGCATGGGCTATGCGCAGGAATTATTCTGAATATTTGGTTGAATACAAACTTG
The DNA here is from genome assembly GCA_963539665.1 of uncultured Treponema sp. Lineage (GTDB taxonomy): Bacteria > Spirochaetota > Spirochaetia > Treponematales > Treponemataceae > Treponema_D. The sequence continues at coordinate 14,509 of CAUTOX010000016.1, read as the reverse complement.
ACGGCGCATCTCTTGAGCTGCAATACGCAGACGGCCGCCTTGTGCGGGCAGTTACGCGCGGAGACGGCACGATCGGCGACGATATTACGGCGAATGCGCGAAAAATGAACGGCGTCATACCGGTTTTAATGGATGACGGCGTTCCTCTTTCCTTTACCGGCGGTGTGCGCGGGGAAGTCATTATGACGCACGCGGTACACGCCGCGCATTTTAGCGACAAGGCTAACTGCCGCAATGCTGCAAACGGTCTCATGAAGCGGAAAGATGGGCTTGGTTCTGAAAATCTTACGCTCATTGCGTATGATGCGCTTGCGGCCGCAGGCGATTCCCCCTTTTCCGATGAAGAGGAAAAACTTGCGTGGCTTAAAAAGCTCGGCTTTTCTACGGCGCCGCTTCGCATTTGCAAAAGCGTTCAGGAGGTGCTCGACTATCGGGCGCACGTTATGGAAATCCGCAGCAGCCTCGACTACGACATTGACGGGCTGGTTATTAAAGAGCGGCAAATCAATCTTGAAGATTTAAGTCGGGCGCGGCCGGAGCGTCAGATTGCATTTAAGTTCAGCTTGGAAGAGGCTCTTACCGTGCTGCGCGGAGTTGAGTGGAGCCAAAGCGGAAGCACGTACACGCCTGTCGCGCTGTTTGATGAAGTGGCGCTCAATGGGACGATTGTTCGCCGCGCAAGTCTTGCAAACCCGTCGGCCATGCGAAAACTCGGCATTAAAATTGGGTGCCGCGTAACAGTGGTGAAGCGGGGGGAAATTATTCCGAAAATCGAAAGCGCCTTTCACGATAACCCCGCAGAAGAAAGCGATGTGATTTTGCCAGACACCTGCGAAACCTGCGGTTCATCGCTCATTGACGAGGGGGCGCGTCTTTTTTGTCCGAATCAGGATTGCCCGAAGCGCATCCTCCACCGGCTGCTCAAATGGGTGCAGGTTGTAGACATCCGCGATTTTGGCGAGGCGCTCGTTGTTTCGCTCTTTGAAGCGGGTATCGTGCGCTCCATTTCCGATTTTTATACGTTGACAGAAGAGATGCTTTCGCCATTTTTCTTGACGGAAGAAAGCGTCGCGCAGGAAAAAAAGTCGCTCGGCGCACAAAAGGCGCTCAAGTCGCTTGCTGCCCGCCGGACGATGACGCTTTCGGTTTTTGTCGCAGGCTTTGATATTGAAGGCATCGGCGAAACCATGATTGAAAAGCTGGTGCAGGCAGGATTCGATACGCTCGAAAAGCTGCTTGCCATGCGCGTTGAAGAAGCGGCGTGCGTTTACGGTTTTGCAGAAATTACCGCAAAGATGACGATTGCAGGCCTTGCGGAAAACGCTGATGAAATGCGTTTGCTTGCAAAAAACACGATTACGATTCAAGAGACGGCGCGCGGGCTTTTGGCGGGGAAGAGCTTTTGCTTTACCGGCGAACTGCATTCGATCAAACGCTCCGAAGCGGAGCGGCTCGTAAAAGAAGGCGGCGGCGTGTGCCGGTCGTCCGTTACAAAAGATTTGTCATATCTGGTAACCAATGACGCAGAATCCGGTTCGGCAAAAAATAAGAAGGCCGCTCAATTCGGTATTCCGATTATTGATGAAGGCGCCTTTCTTGCGCTCGTCAAAATATGAAAGAAAAACGCTATCCGTTGCGGCTTGTTGTTTTGAACGCAGCCTTTTCGTTCTTGCTGGCAGGCTTCATCATAAATGCCGTGCAGTTCGGGCGATGCTTTTATGCCGCCAAGCGTACGCCGGCCTTTGACTGCCAACTTTTACGGATACGGCTGTACAATTCCGGCGGAACATCGGTCAGCGCGTCCGTTTCGATTTTAGACAGCGACGGCGCCGAATGCGCGGTCATCGAACGCTCGTGGCACGGCTCTTTCCTTGCGGCTGAGTTTATGTGCGCATCGTTTTCCGAAAAATCCTTTTACTTTCCCGAACGCTTGTACGGCACAAACTGCATTGCGCCGCAAGAGCTGTGCGCTTTTACGCGCCGAAAGCACGGCACCAATCTCTTTCCGTACTACAATGAACGCTCGGAATGCCTCTTGCTCGGCCGCTCGCGTCCCATAGCGGAACGGATGCATCTTTATACGCTTTCATCATTTGCTTCTTCGTCGGCCGCTATTGCCGCATCGGGATTTATCAAACGCTACACAGTAAACTTTGCAGGATGTGAAGAAGGAAGATACTACGGCGTATTCATCGACTCTGCCGGTAATATATCCGTCAAAGAAGAATAAACCTGTTTGGCAACGCAATTATCGAGCAGGTCTAATAATACAGCCGCCGCTTCCCCTCGCGCGCCGTTGGAGCGCATCCTCGTCGTCGATTGCCTCAAAGCGCACCCGCTCAGTTTGGGGGCCTCTGCGGACGCCGTCGCGGATACCTTGGGCGGCAGGCGGTGATTTTGATATGATTTACATACAAAATCGGCATGAAAAAATGAAGAAGCGCTACTACAAAAGGTACTATCATAAATTTCAGAGCCGCACTATAGCCAATAGCATTGATTTTCAAACAAAAGAAATCAGTATGCTATTTGTTATGGCATACAGTACAGACTTAAAATTACGTGTAACATCATATGTTGAAGAGGGACATACTTTGGCACAAACAGCAGCAATATTTAATAAGGTTCATCCTTGGTCTATCATTCATTGGAGAAAAAAATACAAAGCAACAGGAAACGTCGAAAATCAAATCAGCAGATCGGTAAATAAAAAAATCATACCGGAAAAGCTGCTCGAATACGTTAAAGAACCCACGGCTGCCGATCTTAAAGAAATTGCACAAGTATTCGGCTGTTCTTCTTCTGTTTTAAGGCGGTTTAAGAAAACTCAGGCTCCGCAAAAAAAGCACATCTTACAAAGAACAGTACCTGCAAAAAATAGAACAGTATTTGGAACGTATTAAAGACATTCCGAAGGAAAAACTTGTGTACATTGATGAATCCGGAATTGATGAGCAGATGTACCGCCGATATGCACGAAGTCTGCATGGAAAGAGAGTCAAAATAGTCATAAACGGTAAACGGCATAAACGTACCGGTCTTGTTGCAGCACAATGTGAGGGTAAGCTGATTGCTCCGCTTAAAGTATACCGGCACTATGAAAAGCCAGTTATTTGAGAACCGGTTTGAACAGGATTTACTAAAGGAATTACCGTACGGCAGAATACTCATCATGGACAACGCGGCGTTTCATAAAAAAGAGTTTTTGCAGAACCTTGCGGGGAAATATCCGCAAACCTTGATTTTTCTACCGCCGTATTCGCCGGAATGCAATCCCATTGAACACACGTGGAGCGCTTTGAAGCGAAATGTTGCTGGCTGCGTTCATCTCTATGACTCCGTTTCACAGGCGCTGCCTGCGCTTAGGGCACGAGGCGGCGGTGTTTTGCTGGGAGGCGGAGCGGAAAATCAAGCCCGTTTGCCGCGAGACGTTCCAGCCGCGGCGCGGGCTTTTTTAGCGGGCGTGCACCTTACGCTTCAGAGAGGCGGTCGGCTTCTTGTATCATGCGCCGCTCCCAGTCTAATAAGGTTCGCTCTGCTTGGCGGCTGTTGCGGCCTTTAACATCGCACAAGACGCGGAAGACGTTTTCTGTGCCGCTCGGGCGCATCCAAATAAAGGCGATGGGACTGTCGGATTCGTCAAAAAAGCGGATCTTTAATCCTCCATTCTGGTTCCCCCAGTCCGTTACGTCTAAAATCTCGGTTGCGCCGTTTGTCGCGGCCGCATCGTAGCGCGCAATGCCGAACTGTTCCCGTAAGCGCGTGTGCGCCGCCTCCCATTCGCGCTCAAAAATCGTCTTAAACCGCCGCTTTAGCGCAGCTTTGTCGGCAGTTTGTACACGGAGCGCGGCGCGTTCTTCGCTGACGCCGGTCGTTGCGTATGCCGGAAGCGTTGCAATGATGTCGGCAAGGGTAAAGTCCGGACGATATTTTTCCGCCTGCCCTGATTTTTCGCACCACAGCTCAAAAAGCCCTTTCTCGCCGCCTTCGCTTCGGATGGTCAGCAGCTTGATGAGCGCAAAGACAGTCGCAACGGGATCCCGCACGGCCGACGGATAGGTGATATTGCCGCCGTTGGAACCTTCGCCAAAAATGCGGACTTCATAGCCCTCCTCCCGTTTTTGACGCGCCAGATTGACGACATTAGCTTCTCCCACTTCCGCCCGACACAGCGTCGCTCCAAATGCGCGGCAGATTTCGTCGATGCGCAGGGATGTCGGGCAGTTGACCGCGACCGCCCGCTTGACGGCCGGATCCGGATTTTGCTTAAACGAATACGCCGTCTCCGCCATGACGCAAAGCGCAAAAACTTCCTGCGCGGTAATCGGTTCGGCGCGGCCAGCCCTTTCGTTCCAATAGACGATGTTGCCGCGGTCTCCGTCGCAGTCCGGCATATAGCCGAGCAGGGCATCCGTCCGCCCCGCACGCTGCGCCGCGTCCATCTTCTTCGCACAGTACATGAGGTTTTCCGGTTCGGGAATAATTTCGTGCGCAATTTCTCCTGCGCGCTCGTTGAACGCATCAAAGCCAAGTCCGCACGCCTCGATAAAGGCGCGGTCAATGCTTTCTGCGCGAGAAGAGCCGTTCATGTCGCAAATAATGCGAAGCGGCTTTTGCTTTAGCGCACGCTGCATCGCAGAAAAGATTGCTTCCTGTGCGGCCGCATCGCCGTCTCCGGTTACGATGACGCGCATCAAGGATTCGTATGCGCGCAAGGCCGCTTTTTTTACGTTCGGGGAATCGCGGTAAATTGCCGCAATGTGCGCCTCATCCGCCCGCTGCAGAACGCTTTGCGCCTGCGTATGGGCATCAGGGGCCGCGCATTTTTTGCAAAACGACGCGATAATTTTTGCGTTTTCGCTCCCGCAAAGTACGCCGCCGTCATTTAGGCCGAATTTCAGTCCGTTGTGGCCGATGGGATTATGGCTTGCCGAAATATACAAAAAACCGTCAAGCGTTTTGGCATACGCAAATATTTCCGGAGCCGCCGCAATACCGAGGTACTGAACGGTAATGCCGAATCCAGTAAGCGTGCGCAGCATACTATCAGCAATCTCCGCGCCAGTCGGCCGCGAATCACGCCCCACCGCAATCACCGGAGCTGCGGACTGCCGTTCCGTCATGTATTGAGCAAAACTTGCCGCCGCGAGCGCACATAGGAGCCGGTTCTCCTCCCCGATTGTCCCCATCCGGCTCTGTTCGCCGCCATCCGCCGCAAAAACTTTGCGCCATCCCGACGCAGAAAGAATCATATTGTGTTCCATGCCGGAAAGTATACCGAAAAAGAAGGAACGTGCGCTAGTAAATGGCGGACGGATATAATTTTATCGTGCGGCTAGAGTATTATCGAACGTCCGCTTCATGTTTTGTCTGTCGTCAAAACTTGTAAGTTTCGCACTCTCGCAGCAGGACGAGTGAAATTTTATCGTGTGGATTGAGTCTTATCGGCTGCCCGCTTCTCGTGTTGCCTGTCATCAAAACTTGCAAGTTGCGCCCACTCGCAGCGGGACGAGTGAAATTCCATCGTGCGGATTGAGTATTGTCGGTCGGCCGCTTCAAGTGTTGCCTGTCGTCAAAACTTGTAAGGGGGCCCACTCGCCGCAGGACGGGTGAAATTTCATCGTGCAGATGTAATATTATCGGCCGTCCGCTTCACGTGATGTCTGCCGTCAAAACTTGCAAGTTTCGCCCCCGCGCGGCAGGACACGCGTGAAGTTTCATCGTGCGGATTGACTATTGTCGGCCGCCCGCTTCACGTGTTGCCTGTCGTCAAAACTTGCAAGTTTCGCACTCTCGCAGCAGGATGGGTGAAGTTTTATCGTGCGGCTTGAGTATTATCGAACGTCCGCTTCTCGTGATGTCTGCCGTCAAAACTTGCAAGTTGCGCCCCTCGCGGCAGGACGAGTGAAATTCCATCGTGCAGATGTAATATTATCGGCCGTCTGCTTTAAGTGTTGCCTGTCGTCACAACTTGCAAGTGCGCACTCTCGCGGCAAACGAGTGAAGTCTCATCGTGCGGATTGGGTATTATCGGTCGGCCACTTTAAGTTTTGTCTAGCGTTAAAATTTGTAAGTAGTGCACTCTCGCAGCCAGGGAACTCAGTTTTTGAACAATAGTATTGCAATCTAAGCATTTCTATGATGTTTTTAGAAAAAATGAGGCGCTTTTTTAGTATTTTTCCGGTAATTTCAGCCTCAAAACCTATGAAAATGGCAAAAACTGAGTTCCATGTCTCGCAGCGGACTGATGATATTCTATCGTGCAGATGTAATATTATCGGCCGTCCGATTCTTGCTTTGTCTGCTGTCAATACTTGCAAGTTGCGCCCACTCGCGGCGAGACGGGTGAAATTTTATCTACCGTCCGATTCACGTTTTCCCTGTCGTCACAACTTGCAAGTGCGCACTCTCGCGGCAGTACATGGGTGAAGCTTCATCGTGCGGATTGGGTATTATCGGTCGGCTGCTTTAAGTTTTGCCTGTCGTCAAAACGTGCACGTTGCTCCCCCCTTGCGGCAGTACACGGATGAAGTTTCATCGTGTGGATTGGGTTTTATCGGCTGCCCGCTTCACGTGATGTCTGCCGTCAAAACTTGCAAGTAGCGCACTCTCGCGGCGGGCGGATGAAGCTTCATCGTGCGGATTGAGTATTATCGACAGTCCGCTTCTCGTTTTGTCTAGCACCAAAACTTGCAAGTTGCGCCCCCTCGCAGCAGACTGATGAGATTCCATCGTGCAGATGTAATATTATCGGCCGTCTGCTTCAAGTGTTGCCTGTCGTCAAAACGTGCAAGTTGCGCCCCTCGCGGCAGGACGCGCTTACGTTTGTTCTGACAGCCAGCGGTCGATGAGACGGTTGGCCATTGAGCCGGCTTTGGGGATGGGCGGGAGCGCGTCGGGGGAAAACCATGCGGCTTCGTGCAGTTCTTCGGTTTGAAGGGCAAGGCTGCCGCTTTGGTAGTCGGCGAAGAAGCCGAGCATGAGTTGGTCGGGGTAAGGCCAGCTTTGGCTTGCAAAGTAGCGGATGTTTTTTATTTTGAGGCCGGTTTCTTCTTGGACTTCGCGGAGGACGGCGTGTTCCGCGCTTTCTCCGGCTTCGATAAAGCCTGCGATGCAGGTAAAAACTGTCTGCGCGTGCTGTTTGTGGCGCGCAAGCAGGATTTTTCCGTCGCGAATCACCAGCACGATGATGCACGGTTCTATGCGCGGAAAATATTGCGTTCGGCAGGCGGGGCAGTTTTTGGCGGTCAGACGGGCATCGCATTCTAGCGGCGTTCCGCAGCGCGGGCAAAAACGCATACCGTCATGCCATTTGAGGAGTGAACGCGCGCGCGCAACTCGTGCGCTGTCCGCTTCGCTCATCACGGCAAAGCATTCCCGCACCGCCGCCTTTTTGAGGGCAGCCGGCTCTCTGGCAGCGGCAGTCAGCTCAAGGCTCAGCACGTTGGCAGGCGTCTCGGCAATGCGGCAGACAATCTGGCCCTCAGAAATCGTTTTGAGGACGGCAGCTCCGGTCGGCCCGTCGGGAAGCGTACCGTCTGCATTCAAAAATACGTCTTTCTCTTTGAAAATAAGCGTGTGTGTGCAAGCAGAAAGGTTATCAGTCAGCGCCATGCCAAAAGTATATTCAATTTTTCGGGCTTATGCTATGATGCGTCCATGAATCTCAATGATTTACGTGCAACAGCGTATACGTCCGCCTCTCAGAACCGCGGAAGCGTCAACCAACAACATCTCCGGCCGACATCTCCGGCTCCATCCGTTTCCGCGTCGGCATCTCCCGCGCGTCCGGCAGCAAACCAGCCGGCGTCCGAATCATCTCCGGCGCAAAATGCGACGAGCGCGCTCCTTTCACGCGGTTTGATGAAGGTTGCGCCCGAACCTGCGCACACGGACGGCAAAGATTCCGTATACCGGCGCGTTGCAAAGTTCCTCCTGCTTATCGGCGTGGACGAAGCGGCAAAAATTATTCCGCACCTGACCGAAACGCAAACGGAACGGATTATTCCCGAAATCGCGTCAATCCGGAGCGTTTCTCCGGAAGAAGCGGAAGTAATTTTGGCGGAATTTCGGACGTTGTTGGAACGATCCCGCGAAAGCGGCGGCGTGGATACGGCGCGTACCATCTTGGAAAAGGCGTACGGCCCGGAGCGCGCAAAGGCAATGCTGGAAAAGGCGGCTCCCTTTGCCGGCAGCAAGCCCTTCGATTATTTGAACGATGCCGCCAGCGACCGCATCTTTGCGCTCCTTGATGGCGAAAGTCCGGCCATCCGTGCGCTCGTGCTGTCGCGCATTGAGCCAAAACAGGCAGCCGCAGTCATCAACTTGATGGAACCCGGCGACAAAAAGGACATTATTACGCGCCTTGCAAAAATGCAGCCAGTCGCCCCCGATATGCTCCGCCGCGTCGATCAGGCAATGCACGAAAAGTCTCTTGCGCAAACAAGCGAGCAGGCCGAACATATTGACGGGCGCGGCGCGCTTGCAGAAATCCTCAAGAAAATGACGCCCGCTGCGGAAAACAGCATCCTGTCCGCGCTTGAAAACGACGATCCGGAATTGGGCGAAGACCTACGCGGTATGCTCTTTACGCTCGACGACGTAGTAAACGCCGACAATCGCTTCATCCAAGAAAAACTCCGGCAAATGACCGATATCGACATCGCCATGCTGGTCGCCGGCAAACCCGACCCGTTCCGCGACAAAATCCTCAGCTGCATCTCCGCCGGTCGCCGCGTCCACGTCCGCTACGAAGGAGACGCCGCCGCGCCGCTGCTCAAAAAAGACTGCCTGCGTGTTACCGACAGCTTCATGTCCGCCCTGCGCCGCGCCCACGAAACCGGCCAACTCACCGTCTACGACGGCCGCGACGAATACGTCTAACGCCCGCGCAAAAAGCGAGGGGCGTATAGCAGAGCCCAGCATGAAAGAAACGTATAGTAACAGAGCGTTATGGTGGAGAGAATATTATTTGAACAAGGAGAAGGCAGCCGTCAAGACAGGAAAGTAAAGCATTCGGTACGTGAAATACTGACGGTAGTACTGTGTGGAGTAAACGCCGGAGAGCGAAGCGGGCATATTCTAAAAACTTGGTTAGATTTTTAGAAATGCCCGACGAGTTTTTAAGTAAATCATTTTATTATAATAATTTATCTAAAAACATTGCAAATAAATCCAAAGCTCCCCTAGAAACGGAAGTTTTTAGAGGTTCCCAAGCATCTATGGGATTCGAGTGTTTGCCCTGCTGAAAGAGCAATGGTTGACAGATGTTATCGGCCTCAAACTGCCGAACGGCCTGCCTTCGTATGATACGGTAAGGCGGGATCCGGGAATATTGGAGCCAAAACAGTTTCAAGATGTCTTTATCCGCCGGATAGAACAAGAACTCGATATTCCAGTTGGCAGTTATGTCAGTTTAGATGGGAAAAGTTTAAGCGGCGTGTTTAAAATGAGCGTCTTAAATGTGCCGCTCATTTTAACTCAAGTTTGCATTCTGCGAACTTAGTATGTATATGCACGTTTTCACTTCGTTGCGAATGTGCGTAAAAAGTCAACCGAAAGTTGATACTTTCTTCTTGGCTTTTTATAACAGGAAGCGGGCTCAAAGAAGCCGGCATAGAGCCATTGCATCTGTTATATGCTTATAGTCATCAATTAGGCATCGTGCTCGGGCAGATGGAATGCAGCAGGAAAAGAACAAATGAGATACCGAAGCTCATAGAGGCGCTGAAAATAAAAGGCGCCATTATAATATGCTGTGTCAGAAAGAAATGGTGAAAAAGATCGGCAAAGATAACGATATATTATTGCCCTTAAAGCAAATAATCCGGTTATGGAGCAAGCTGTGAAGGATTTTTTTTCTTATTTAAGGAAGCTCGACTCGCACGGTCTATACCTCTTTTGATAAAGGGCACGGGAGGATGGGGCGGAGAATATATACACTCGATACGCCGCTAGGATGGCTTGAAGATAAAAAGGAGTGGAAGAAGCTTGCTGCATTTGGGAAGGTTTGAGAGTATTGTAACGAGAAATGGCAAGGAAACTCGTGAAAAGCACTACTTTATCACCAGTGTTACCGATGTTAGGCGCTTTGCTGATAGAGTGCGAAGCCATTGGGCTATAGAAAATACCTTGCATTGGTGTTTAGATGTGCTGTTTTCTGATGATGAGTGTACAGTTCTTGACCGGAACGTAGCGGAAAACTGAGCAACAATCAGAAGAAGCTTGCCGCATTTGGGAATGTTTGAGAGTATTGTAACGAGAAATGGCACGGAAACTTGTGAAAAGCGGTACTTTATCACCAGTGTTACCGATGTTAGGGGCTTTGCTGATAGAGTGCGAAGCCTACGGAAATCAGTTTTTGCCATTTTCATAGGTTTGGGGGCCGAAATTACCGGAAAAATACTAAAAAAGCACCTTACTTTTTCTAAAAACATCATAGAAATGATTAGATTGTCATATAATTTTTCAAAAACTGAGATCCGTGTGCGAAGCCATTGGGCAATAGAAAATACCTTGCATTGGTGTTTAGATATGCTGTTTTCTGATGATGAGTGTACAGTTCTTGACCAGAATGTAGCGGAAAATTGAGCAATAATCAGAAGAATTATCCAAAACAGAATTAAGATGCTCTCTAAAATGGATACGCTCAGTATGGGCAAGCGCGCTTGCATCTACGACGATAATTTTAGAGCTCAGATCCTTTTTTCATGCTGAGGCCCTGGTCGGGCATTTCATTTTGCTTGACAGAGCTTTTTATAGCAGTTACCTTACGGTAACTTTCACGAATCAATCAAACTACTGGCTCTGTTCGATGCGTTGTTGTCGCGGGGAACGAGCGCAAATTGCATTTTAATGTAGCCTGTTCAGAAACGGAATATTTCGGATAGGCATATTATAATAGAAAGAAACCGTTACCGAAGGTTGGAATATGAAAATAATTCAGTTAATTAATTTGGGCGGACCGCTCAACTGGGCGCTTACCTTTATTTTGTGTTTTTGTTTTTGCCAGTGCCTCGAACGTTCCATTTATTTTTTTCAGACGCGGCGGGGGGCGCAGGCGGATGTGGTGCGGCGCTTGCAGAAAAAAGCGGCGGAGTGTACCGGTTGTGCAAAAGCGGAAAAGCAGGCGCTCCTTGAAAAAGAAGGGGCGCTCATTTACTACGAGATGAACCGCGGGCTTTGGCTGCTCAATTTTACCAGTGCGGTTGCGCCGTCGGTGGGGCTGCTCGGAACGGTAACAGGGCTTATTGGATCGTTTTCAAAGATGGCATCGCTTGGAGCTGCGGTGAATATTCAAGATTTGAGCGGCGGCATCTGGGAAGCGATGTTGACAACGGCATTCGGGATGATTATTTCTATTCCGGCGCTTTTTTGTTACCGGACTTTCCGCAGGATTATCGAAAAGCGGCTGCTTGCAATGAGCCTGTGCACGGACGGTGCGGAAGATGCCGGAGACACGGGAGATACTGCGGAGGGCGCGGGCCGTGCTTGATTTTGCATCGCTTAAAAACGGCGGAGAAGAGGAGCTTGCGGTCAACATTACGTCGCTCATCGACGTGATTTTCATTTTGCTGATATTTTTTATGGTTTCGACGCAGTTCAAGAAGAATGCGCTGCCGCTTGATTTGCCGCGCACCGATTCCGCTCAACATGAAAAAGGAGCGCCGCTCACGCTTGCAGTCAGCGAGGATTCGATGGAGCTTGACGGCGTTGCAGTTTCTATGGAGGAACTGGAGCAGCTTCTTGCCGACCGTGTGCGCGGAAATCCTGAAACTGCGCTGTCGTTTGAATGCAGCCGGACAGTTGATTTTGAACGAGCCGTGCAAGCGTTGTCGAAAATCAAAAACGCCGGCATTAGCAGGATAGGAATCGTTCATGATCCGCTGGATTAGTTCGGCCCTCATTACTGCTGCCCTTTTTTGCGCGCTGCTGTTTTTGCGTTTTCCGGAAATAAAATCATCCCGACGCGAGCAAAAGACGCAGAATACACTGGTTTCTAACGTAACGATAATAAAAAAAACTCGGCCGGTAAAAAAACAGACAAAAACGGCGCCGAAACCGGTCGAAAAACCTACGCCGCCCGATGCGCCTGTTCCGGATAAATCCGCAATTCCTGAAAAAGCGGAAGAATCTACGCCGTCGGATGCGCCGGAAGAAGCTTTCGATGCAGAAACGGAAGATACGCCCGATGCTGATGCCGAAAACGGCGATGCCGATGCAGTAGCCGGCGTTCCGGATTCTGACGCGCTGGCCTCCTACAAAGCCTATGTGTTGTCGCGCATCGCTGCAAAAAAGATTTATCCTGCCGGCGCACGCTCGCGCGGATTGGAAGGGCAGGTTATGTTGGAGCTTGTATTGCAGCCGGACGGTAAAATTAAATCGGTGCGCATTCTCGGCTCGTCGGTATCCGCGCTCTTAGAGGATGCAAGCCTTGCCACTGTCCGCAGAGCCGCCCCCTTTAAGCCGCTGCCGGATGGCCTCCCCTCGCTGACAATCAGCTGGGGGATGCAATATAAGCTGGATTGAAATCGCCAGCGGCAGACAAAAGCGCGGCGGAAGAGTTCGCCTTTCCCGCATAGATTTACCGCCGTCATCCGTCCGCCCCCAGTTTACTCTGCATTCGCCGACAAGAAGAAGCTTGTCCGCCAGCTTTAACGCGCAGGCGGTCAAGGCATGATAGCGCCTCAAGCTCTTGTTTAGACTATATATATAATTGCCTTCTAAAATGGCATCCAGAGCCTGTGTAACGGAATTATATAGATGAACACAGCTAGCAACCTTTCGCCTCAAAGCGCTCCACGTGTGCTCAATAGGATTGTATTCCGGTGAATATAGCGGCAGAAAAATTAGTTTCTGCGAGTATTTTTTTGCGATTTGATACAAGACTTCTTTTTTTGTGAAACGCCGCGTTGTCCATGATGATGACGTGCCCTTTCGGTAAACAGCTCAGGAGTTTGTTTTCAAACCAGTCTTCGAACACAGAAGCTTTCATCGTTCCGCTGTAGGTGTGCGGAGCAAGCAACGCGCTCTCACGTTGTGCCGCAACAAGCCTAATTCGAGCATGATGCTTGCCGCTGATACGAATATTAACCCGTTTTCCTCGTTTACTGCGCGCATATTGGCGATACAGTTGCATCTGGATTCTGGTCTCATCGATACAAGCCGCATTATTGCAAAGTATTCAAAAAACTGCTGTAGAGGCGCAAATCGAAGCAATAAAAGCGCAGAAAGATTTTTATAAAGAAATAATAAAGCTGGAGGGAGTTGAAAAAATAGAAATAAATGGAGAGGAAGTAAAACAAGAAAACCTGAGAAACATTGTATCAAATACTGCACGAATGAAAGTCCAAATAATTCAAGAAGTTGTTACCAATGATTTTAAAGTAACGGATATTCATATAGCGGATAATGAAGTAAGCATAGATGTAATAGGTAAAGATGGCATGATTGTGAAAAATGTAATTATTTTAGAAAAAATTATTAATGCAAATGATTATCGAATACTAAAAGATTCAACGGACAGAATGTTTATGCCTATGACAATTATGCTTACAAAAAAAGCGATAAAATACTTGGCGCAGTATTGCATAGTATAGAAAAATAACAATTTTTCATATTCCAAATTGCTTTTATTCAAGTCACGGATAACAAAGGGTAAGGAATAGAATACATGGCAACATTAGAAATAATAAAAGACTGCGGAGAGAATTATAAATATCAGGGGCCGCGTTTTTCCAGTTCCTCTATCAATAAAATTGACCAAATTTTTTATATCGGGTATAGTTCGGACAATTCAAGTGTAATTTTTGGCAACAGAGGTTTTTAATGCTATTAAAGCCGCTGGCGGATAATCCGTCGGCGGCTTATTTTTTTGCCTCGAAGGAGTTTTAAATGGATTTGAGTTCTATTGTTTGTAAAATGCCTGCAATCGGATGGGTGGTCGTTGGTATTTTTGGGTGTTTGGTAGTGATTTTAACGGGCATGATTTTTTACGGCGTATACGCGATTGTGCAAACAAAGGACGTGCGTCTTAAAAATTTTGAAATTGCGTCAAAAACGCAAAAAGAGCTGTATCAAACGGAAGGGAAAAACGTACTGGAAAATCAGTCAACGAATGCGCATAACCTTTTAAAAAAGACGTGGATGGATATTTTTGAAACGGGTCGGCGCATATTCAATATCACCAATCAAATGGAACTTTTCTTGTTGGAAGACATAGCGCATTTAATTGAAAATCGGCTGAATTACGAAACGCGCAACGACTTAACGCGCAATCATATTACGGAAAAAAGCGATCTGGAACTGACGAAATACAGCGATTCAAAGGCTGCCGGTTATTATGCGGCAGTATGCGCGGAACTGTACCGCCTGAATATTCAGCTTCCTGACTATGACCTTCCCGAAATTATGAAGCACATATCGCTTGATGAATATAAGCGTCTTTTTGGAGAAATTTATTTTAGCGCGCGGAAAATCGCAGGAGAAAAAACAAGTGCTTGACGTTCAA
>CAUTOX010000015.1:0-28423 GCA_963539665.1 uncultured Treponema sp. | reverse complement strand
TTAGTGTTTTACTCTTGATAAAAAATCAGCAGTATTTTATTTTCAAAAAAATAAATAGTAGCTGTCAGCTGCTCGCGGGATATACCCGCGTTAACACGTTTTATCGCAGCCTACTGAATTTACAGAAAAGATTTCACAGTCTCAAAAATAAACAGTAGCTGTCAGCTACTTGTGGGATATACCCGCATTAAAACTTTTTACCGCAGCCTACTGAATTTACAGAAAGGACTTCACTGTCTCGCTTGAACTACATTTTAGAGGTATTCAAGGGCTGCACTATTATTGATTTTTCCAGACAAACTAAATCTTGTAAAACCAAACTTATCCCGTCTACACAAAAACTCCCCTTTCGCAAGTTTCGCACACCTGCGAAACTTGAAGCAGACGGACGGTAAACGAAATCTGTAGAACAAACTTCATCCCGTCTGCCCCTCGCACACTTACGAAACCAGAAGCAGACAGACGATAAACTAAATCAGAAGCCCCCAATTCATCCCGTCTACACAAAAAAACTCCCCTCCCGCAAGTGTCGCACACATACGAAACCAGAAGCAGACGGACGATAAACGAAATCTGTAGAACAAACTTCATCCCGTCTGCCCCTCTCGCAAGGTTTGCACACTTACGAAACCAGAAGCAGCCAGACGACAAACTAAATCTCGTAGAACCAAATTTTTATCCCGTCTACAAAAAAACGCCCCCCGCGCAAGTTTCGCACACCTGCGAAATCAGAAGCAGACGGACAACAAACTAAATCTCGTAGAACCAAACTTATCTCGTCTACAAAAAAACTCCCCTCTCGCAAGTTTCGCACTTGCAAAACTTGAAGCAGACGGACGATAAACGAAATCTGTAGAACCAACTTCATCCCGTCTGCCCTACCCTTTGACTGGCGAGCGGTTTTGTTTTTATAATGCGGCATGAAATTCCGTTGTTTTTTGTTGGCTGGAGCGTTCGTTCCAGCTGTTCTTTTATCATGCGCGACGGCGGGACGGATGCGGCATCCGGCTCCGGTTTATGTTACCAATACGCAGCGTTTTTCGCTTTTGCCGCCGGATAATCTGGAAGCGCCCTTTGAAGCGGAACAGCTTTTGTCGGGGCGTTTTGGGGAAAATACGTTCGTTCTGCGCTCTTTTTTGCAGATGACCGACGATACGCTCCTTTTGTCGCTGTTCAATGATTTCGGTACGGGGCTAGGGACGCTTCTGTATGACGGCAAGACGGTTTCCTTCGAATCAAATGTTTTCTCGAAGGCGGTCAAAGCCGAGTACATTGCCGCCGATTTACAATTCGCCTATTACCGCGCCGACCGCATTCAGCGTGCGCTTGTGGCTGCGGGAATTGCGTTTACCGTTGAACGGACAGCTGATTCGGAAGTCCGTACGTTAAAAAGCGGCGACATATTAATAGAAGAAATTATCAAATCGTCGGGAACCGTTACGTTCAAAAATCACCTGCGCCGGTATGAGTACGCCCTTCAGGAGGCGGCCGAATGAATGCGCCCTACCTTTCCAAACCGGCGGCCGTATGCGCGGCAGGAGATTCAATCGAGGCGATTTGGGATGCGGCCGTCAACGGCTGCCAAAAGGGAATTCGGAATGTTTCCGCATATGATGGGAGCGTGTTTTTTGTCGGACGCATCGACGACGCGCTTTTACAGCCGTTTTCCAAACTCGAAACGCGCCTTATCCGGATTGAAGCATACGCGCTGTCTTTTCTCGAAAAAGAAATTGATGCGGCGCGGGCAAAATACGGCCCCCGCAGCATTGGCGTGTGCGTCGGCTCCTGCGATAACGGCGCAGAACAATCGCTTTCGGCGCACAGAGCCTATTTTACAGCCGGTCGCTTTCCCGAAGGCTATGCGCTGAACGCGCAAGGCGCAGCCTCCCCTGTTTCCTTCATACAAGAAAGATACGGCGTGAGCGGGCCGGCGTTGGCCTTCAGCACAGCCTGTTCATCCAGCGCCGGCGCAATAATCAAGGCTGCCGAGCTTTTACAGGCCGACTTGTGCGATGCCGTAATTGCAGGCGGGGTTGACGTTGCAAGCGACACCGCGCTCTTAGGGTTCCACGCGCTGGAAGCAATTTCGCCGAAAATTACGAATCCATTCAGCAAAAACAGACGCGGCATCACACTGGGGGAGGCGGCAGCCTTTTTCGTCATGACGCGGGAGCCGTTGCGAGAAGATACGAATCCAGTGCGGCTTTTAGGCTACGGAGAAAGCGCCGATGCCTACCACATGACATCTCCAGATCCAAGCGGAGAGGGCGCGGCCAATGCCATGCAGACCGCCTTGCAGAATGCGGGGCTTACAGCGCGCGATATTGATTACGTCAACTTGCATGGAACAGGCACTAAGTTCAACGACCGCATGGAAGCGTCGGCAGTACGCCGCATCTTTGGAGAATACGAGGTAAGCGTGAGCGCGACAAAGCCGATTACCGGTCATACGCTTGGCGCAGCAGGCGCACTGGAAGCGGCAATTTGCTATGCGGCGATTACCGAAAATGCAAAACGAGCCGGAGCGTCCCCGACGCTTCCCGTACAGGTATGGGACGGCGTTCAAGATGCCGAGCTTGCCTCGCTGAATATCATCGACGGCAACAACACGCGCATACCGGACAAGGTTCGGGTCTGTATGTCGAACTCATTTGCGTTTGGCGGAGCGAATGCGAGCTTGATTATCGGCAGCGAGCAAGGCGGATGAAAAAATGGGCGCCTGCAAGATGTAATAAATCGCCCGCCTCCACGCCTCCAGTTTTGCAAGTGGTAAACCGGCAAGGCGTACGGAGGCGGAGGAATAGAACTAAAATGCGGTATAATTATTTTCCGTCCACGAGGGATGTTTTTTTGAGAATATAAAGCTCAACATTCATGCTATCAAAGCGCACTACAATCGGCTCAAACTGTTACATTCGGCTTTCGATCGTTAGCACAAACTGCACTTCTGTCGTTGAGCAGCCAAGCTTTGCGGCAATCTCGTCAATCATAAAGCCCATGTCAAAGAGGGAGACAATGGATTCCTTCATATCCTTTTTTACAGTTTTTTTAAGCGGAACAACAGATACAGACGGCACAGGCACGGCAGCATCGCCCTGAATGAAAGGTTCCGACAGCGCCGCCTTCTCAGAGGAAGGAGCCATTTGCGTAGGCGGAACAGTCGTCATGCTGCCGCTTGCCGCGCTCTCAGCAGTCCGCGGCATACTGTTTTTCAAGTACGCATCGGCCGGTGTCCGAACCGGCAAGCGTTCAGGCATTTCATGCGAAACGCCGCCAACCCGCGCCCGTAAATCTTTAGCCAACACGCTGCGTTTTTCCGATTCTTCTAAAAGCTTAATCTTTTTCTCCGCTTCCGCAACAATTGTGCGCAGCCGATTAATTCTATCATCAATAAGATTGATATTTCGCTCCGTATTTCCGTTGAGATCAATAACAATCCTATTAATTTCGGATTTTGCATTGTTGATTACATTATCGGTCGTAAAAAGCCGTTTAAAATTCTTCAAAAATATCAGCCAGCCGAGCAAATTCAATATAATAAGCAACACGGCAAGAATAACCACACATCACCTCATAACATCGATATGCTGACCAAGATATGACTCTTTTATTCTGCCGCCGTCCCGCTGCTGTTCATCTTCATCATGTGCGCCGCCGCTCTTTTTACCGCCGGACGCATCCGCATCATTCCGCCCGTCCTGCTTGACAGTAGAAGCCTTCGCATTCTCTTCGGTTTCATTCACCCGTTTCGACTTTTCTTCATTCTCCCGAATCATCTCCGCCTGCTTCATGGATTCGGCAAGCTGCACACCCTCTTGCTGAAAGGCCGCCTGCTTTGCGACATTCTGCAACTGGGCGTACATAGTCTGTAAATCAATTGGATGTATAGCCATCGCCCGGTCCTTTAGAAACATCCAATAGCGGCGGTTCGTATTTCGCGCGTTTTGCAAAAGAATCTTCATAGAAGAACGTGCAGTTCGTAACCTCCGTCTTCACCTCATCAAGCACATCCCGCACAAATATTTTTGTTCCCGGATACACGGTGCCCTCGACTTTTACCTTGCCGACAGCCTTCAATTCACGCAAATGCTGCTGGAGCGTATCGATTTCCGCGTTGATGCCTTCCGCTTCCTCATTAATCGTATCGCGTCTGGTGCGGAGGTTTGTCAGCGTCTCTTCCTTATCTTTCGGAAGCGAGCGGCGCATTTTCTCTTGGTTTTCGAGCGTCGATATATCAAGTTCGATGTTTTCAAGCTCTTTGAGCAACACGGAAAGCGAATCTTGTAGAGCATCAAGCTTTTTCTTTGCGCGAGGATCAACGCCGACCGTAAGTTC
This sequence comes from uncultured Treponema sp., assembly GCA_963539665.1. Taxonomy (GTDB): domain Bacteria; phylum Spirochaetota; class Spirochaetia; order Treponematales; family Treponemataceae; genus Treponema_D. Next base: position 24,088 of record CAUTOX010000015.1, on the reverse strand, counting down.
CGTCGATGCGCCGCCGCCCGGAGAGCCGATTGTCCGTGCGCATATTTCTTCCGTCGCAGAAAGACGACCGCCGGTAATCTGCGCCTTCTTCCCATGCAAGACAATATTCTTCATAGCGAAAACTTCGCAGTTCATAAGACTGTCAGTCGCAATAAGATTTTCTTCAACCTCAATCTTCATCTCTTGCACGAACTTTACCCACATCGACTTTCCGCACTTGATAGAACCTTCATTCTTCCCGAAAACGCCCTGATGAATGATGATGTTTCCGTCGGCTTCGATATTACACTTACCGACCGTCCCATCAATCTCAATATCGCCGGAAGCCTTAACATTAAAGCCGTCTTCAACCGCTTTTTTGATGATAACCGTTCCAAGAAACACAATATTTCCAGTTTTGATGTTGACGGCATCAAGATAGAGCATCGGCTCAACCGTTATCTTTCCGTTGACAAGCATAACCTGCCCATCGATTGCGGCAACAATCGTCAAGCCGTCTTTGTCGAACTCGACATTTTGTCCGAGCTGCACAGGAATATCTTTTCCGTTTTTCGCCTCAAGGTAGTGACCGAACAATGTTTTTCCGCCCTTACCGCGCGTCGCTTCAACTTTTTTAGCAAGCGGCTGTCCCTTCACCACGTTTTGAATCCGATTAAGCTCCTTGAAGTCAACTTTACCGCCCTGCTTTTCAGTCGCTTTGAGCTTTGAAACATCCGTTTCAAAATGATATTCAAGATATGAATCATGCCCATCTTCCGGCAACACAGCGGAAGCAACCCGATACGGCACCCCATACACCGGACTATCGACAAACTCATTTATCTTATCTTCAAGTATGCCGGCAAGCACGCCCTGAGCCTTTATCATACGCACAATCTGATCAAAAGAAGCATCGGCGCCGCCTATCGCCGGCGCATCAACCGTCATGTCCGCATACATCTCTTCTTTGTCAACCTCAACTGAAATCAGCGCATCGCCGGCTGCAACATGGCGGTATACCCCGACCGTTTCATACACGCCGTCCGTCCCCTTTGCAATAAAGCGCTCAATTTCCTTTTCCATAAGGCTTTCCGTGTCTTCCCGCCGGAGCTGTTGATACACATCATCCGGATCAACCGGCCGCCCCTCGCCTTGCGGCAGCACAACCTTGAGCTTAATCGAAGTACCAAAGTGTCGAATGTAAAATAAGCCGTCGCTGTCAGGAATCTTTTCTTCTTCAACAACCTCGCCGTCTTCAGTTACCGCCACGCCGATTGTCTTTTTGATTTTCGCAATCGCATTGGAATTCGGATAAATCTTGAGCTTCCAGGATTTTTTGCCGATTCCCATAAATCCCTGCCCGCCTTTTTCCACGACCTCATACTCAAGTTCGCTTTCCTTAACATCAAGCTGCACGGCGGCATCGGAGAGAGCTTCCTCAATCGATTCCGCATACACTTCAACATCATGAATGTCTTTATCCGTCGAAAAGATTTTCTTCATATCTTCCCGAATTTTATCCAATGAAACCATCTGTTACATAATTCCTTTGCGGATATTCGTCAATTTTGCCCGAAGCCGCAGATTTGCTTTCGTATGAAGCTGAGAGATTCTTGATTCGCTCACCTCAAGAACTTGTCCAATTTCCTTAAATGTTAGATCCTCGTGATAATACAAGATGATAACCATCCGCTCTTTTTCCGGAAGCTCGTTTATCGCCTGCACAATGACGCGGCGGATTTCCTCGCGCTCCGCAATAACATCCGGATTTAAACTGGACGGAGATTCAATACTGTCGCCAATCGACATATTGTCGTTTTCCTCTCCGGAATACCACACTTCATTTAAAGAAAGTACGCTCGTTCCGGAAATCTTCATTATCGTGTGATGATATTCATCTTCAGAGATATTGAGAGAAGACGCAATTTCAGCATCGGTAGCCGTCCGCCCCAGCTTCGCTTCAAGATTGACAATCGCGTATTCAATTTCGCGGGATTTTTGCCTAACAGAACGGGGAATCCAATCAATTTGCCGAAGCTCATCAAAAATCGCCCCGCGGATACGTGTAACCGCATAGGTTTTGAATTTCACATTCTTTGACGGATCATATTTGCTGATTGCATCAAGCAGACCGAACTGCCCAAAGCCCACAAGATCATCAAATTCGACGCTGTTCGGCATTCCGACAGCGAGCTTACCTGCAACATACTTCACAAGCGGCATATACTGACGGATAAATTTGTCGCGTAGTTTAGAAGATTTTGTCTTTCTGAATTCTTCCCAAAGCAAATCTTCTTCTTTTTCATCATTTACAGATGCAACAGGCTTTTTCTCCATTATATATTCCCCAAACCCCTTTTAATCCTTCTCTTGTTTAAGCAGCGTACTGATAGCTTTTGCCATCGTCTCTACATCCTGCCGACCTTCAAACTGCTTCCCCCCTGTTTTTTTTACCGGAACGCCCGCTTCTTCCGTATCAACGGCAGGAAAATCCGCATCATCGATAATCGGACTTGCAACATTGACCTCCGCCGCGGCAGGAACATCCGCCATCTCTTCTAGATCAGGGAGAACATCAAGCTCCATGTCGTTTGCACTCTTCGGCGCCGAAACGTCTCCGCCGCCAGATGCAGTCAGCACCTCCGATGCCGTTTGCACAAGCGGCATCGGCACAAAAGCGGCAGGTTTTTCAGCTTCCGGTTCCGGTTCTTTTTGCGGCGGCAGCGGCTTTTCCACCTTGGCAACCGGAGCAGCCGCTTTCTCCGAAGGGGCATCCGTCAGCGGTTCGAGCGTTTCAACATCGCTATTCCCGCTTATATCCCCAACCGCTTCCTCCGTCATAGGCGCACGAGGAGCTGCATCAGCGGCAGATTCCAGAGATACGCTCCGATTTTCAACAACATCATCTGTAGAATCGCCGGGATTAAGCATCTGATGATTATTCCCGACAAAAAACGCAGACGCATCCTTATCCGCAGGTAAATCTACATCTTGAATGGTAATATCAACATTTTGACCGGCAGCAGGTTCATCTGCGCCCACAGCGACAGCCGCTTCGCTCCCCTGCCCATCATCAAGAAAAATCCGATACAAATAATTGATTCCGTACGCAAGTCCGAAAAACACCGCTGCAAATATGCAAGCGCGCAACAGAACAATTCCAAACGCAGCATGAGAAAATAGACCGCTTAAAAAAGAGAGAAGGAATCCCGCAACGGTAAATCCCGCTATGAATTTATTGATTTTAATATCCCGCCTCCCACAAAGAATATCAAGCGTTAGTATATAACAAATCCCTGCAAAAACAAACAGCCTGTAAGTAATTCTACTTCTTTTTCCCTAAGAATTTTCTAAGGAATCCGGCAACGCTTTCATTTCCGGCAATTTCCGTTTTTTCGATTCTACCGACAATATGTTTGATGCAGATAGACGGTTTTGAGGTTGGATTGACAATTAAAAACGGCTTTTGCCGAATGACGGAGGCTTGCACAATCGGATCGTCATACACAAAACCGATATAATCGACCATATAACCGAGCGCCTGCCGGACAATCGTAATAATCCGCTCGGAAATCCGCTTCCCTTCATCGGCAGAATGCACCCGATTTACCAAAAGCTTTAAATTCACCTGACAATCGACAATTTCAGTCGTAATAATCTTGATAATTCCGTAGGCGTCCGTAATTGCAGTCGGCTCAGGCGTGGTAACAACAAACACTTCGTCCGCTGCCGCAACAAACTGCAAGACATTGTTTGCAATTCCCGCCCCCGTATCGATGATGATAATGTCTGCGTTTCCAAGCGAGCTGAATTGCTTTGCGAAGTGATCAAGCTCATCGACCGAAAGATTTGCGATTTTCGAAAATCCGTTAGCGCCGGCAATAAATTTTATCCCGAACTCCGTGTCCAAGATAATCTCTTTCATCGTTTTCTTTCTATTAATAACATTCATGAGGTTGAACTGCGGTACCACATTCAAAAGCACGTTCACATTCGCCATGCCCAAATCCCCATCAATGAGGATAACTTTTTTTCCGAGCTGCGCGTATGCTATTGACATATTAACTGCAATATTCGTCTTTCCGACACCGCCCTTTCCGCTGGTAATGGCAATAATTCTGGTTTTATGTTCTTTTCTAACAGACGAAGCATCGGAAAACGAACTGTCGTACATGGTATTATCTACAATCTGCCTCAACTCTTTTGCCTGTTCTTCCATACTATTTGACTCCAAATTTATCTTCAATGTGCACGCGGTCAATCTTAAAGTTTTCAAGGCGGATTAAAAAATCCACCACACTAGCGCGCGCAATATTCTTTGCAGCATTTTGTCCGTTCGTAAGATACGAAACGCTTTTATGCCGCTCGCTGAGCACACTGATAATATTCCCATACTGATCGCTTTCATCGCATTTTGTTATTATGACGGACTGATAGCCGAATGGCTCGTAATTCTGCATGATTTTTTTCATGTCCCGCGCTTTCGTTGACGCCATGACCGCAAGATATACTTCAGGATTCGCCCACTGCACATCGAGCGTCGTCTTCATTTCCGCAATAGTGCCCGCGTCATTCGGGCTGCATCCGCTCGTGTCAACAAAAATCGCGTCAACCTTATCACGGTAATCTTCATATATTTTTTTGACGTCTTCCGCCTTTTCCGCCTTCATAACGCCCGTGCCGAATATTTCGCTGAATCGGTTGAGCTGTTCCATCGCACCGACACGGATAGAATCCGTCGTTAAAAAACAAAGCTGCGGCGTTGTGTTATTCCGATGCGCTTGCAGAAAATATTGCGTTGCAAGTTTTACAAGCGTCGTCGTTTTGCCGACGCCCGTAGGACCAACGATAATGATAACGTGCGGTTTCCGCGTAACCGTCTCCGGCGCAATAGCAATCGACTCCCCGATCCAATCAACGACACTGCGTTCAATCAAATCAAAGTCTTCAAGCTGCTCAAGTGAAAAAGTCCGCTTAATGCGAGCAATCATTTCTTTTATATACGCCGCCGTAAAGTCATTTTCGAGCAGCAGCTCTTCAATTTGTAAAATAGCGCGCGGAGCTTCGGCAGAACTGTCAGCAAGCGACTGAAGCTTTTTTCCGACATCGGCAGTAAGCCGGTCAATTGATTGCTGCATCGTGGCAAGTTTCGCGCTGACAATCATGCTCTCGCTGTTTTTTTTCAGAATATCGTCCCGATTCCGCATAAACGAATCGTTCCCACTCCGCACCAGCGGCATTCCCCGCTCCTGAAGCGGATAATGCTCATTTGCCGCCTCGGTACGGTTCTTTACGGTATACGAAACTTCCACTTCCTCCCGCTGCCCAAACATACCTAAAAACCCTCCTTTGAGCACTTGCCGCTTGTCCATAATTGAATAATCATACTTGTATCGATCAAAAAGCTGTTTTTTAGCGTCCTCATACGTGGGAGCCGTTATTTTTTGCACAGTCGAGCTTTTTTCATAACTTGGCATCCGCTATCTTCCGTCCTCGTCGCTTACTTCGCCCAGCACTTCGAGCATGACGCCATTTCCGGCCGCAAGAACTTCCTTTTCGGAAATAACCACAACGCCCGGCATTTCCCGCTCAATCGAATATTTTACCAAATTCCGAATTACGCTTGAACACATGAGCACCGGCAAAAAGCCCATATTGCGAACTTCCTGAAGCGCACGTCCAACGCTCGAAATCCACCGCCGTCCGTCAACCGGATCAAAAGCGGCAAATGGGCGGGAACCGTCCGATGGATACTGCGCATGGTCAAGGAATTTTTGCGACCAGCCGTGCGAAACATTCAAGACCCGAAGCTTTCTGTCATTATCCGCATACTGCATACAAATTTGGAGTCCTAAAGATTCCCGCGCTTTTTCAATCAAGTCCCACGGATTTGATGTAATGGAACCGTAATTGGCCAGCGTTTCAAGAATCGTAACCATATTCCTGATGGACACCTGCTCCCTGAGCAGCCCTTGCAGCACCTTTTCAATATCGCCGTAAGAAAACTTCACCTTATCGCCGTTCATCACTTCATCAACGACAATCGGATTATTCTCTTTCACGGAATTGATGATCGTTGCAACTTCCTGCCGGCCGAGAATCTCAGCCGCATGATTCCGGATAATTTCCGTAAGATGCGTAGCAATAATCGTCGGCGGATCGACAACCGTATAACCTGCCTGCTCCGCGTCAATGCGCCGGTCTTCTGGAATCCACAGCGCAGACATACCGAACGCCGGATCCGTCGTCTCTTCGCCGCTGATTTCTTCCGTAACCCCGCCTGTATTCATGCACATATAATAGCCGAGCCGCACCTTGCTGCGCCCCGCTTCTATACCGCGAATCTTAAAACTATACTCGTTCGGCTCAAGATTCATGTTGTCCATAATGCGGATGCGCGGAACGCTCAAGCCCAAATCAAGAGCGGACTCACGGCGAATGCGCGTAACACGTTCAAGCAGTTCGGCGCCCTTTGCCTTATCGACCAGCGGAACAAGGGCAAATCCAATTTCAAGCGACAGCGGATCAAGAGGCGCAACAGAATCGCTTTCAGGCGAGGAGTTTTTTCCACCCGTTTTCGAGGCCGCTTCGTCAGACTGTTTCTTCGAAATTTCCGCGACCTTCGATTTTTGCATCCGATAGCCGAAAAACACAAACAAAGCGCCGACCGGCACCAGCAAAAACTGGGTATTGTGCCTAAGCGCAATACCCATCACCGCAAGCGCAACGCCTACAATTTCGTAAATCGTGCCGTCAACGGTAAACTCGCGCCGAATCTTATCCGTCAACGACTCGTCAGCCTTATCGCCCGTAACTAAAATACCGGTCGCAAAAGAAAGCATGAGCGACGGCAGCTGCGACATAAGCCCATCGCCTATCGTAAGGTTCGAATATACTTCAAGCGCTCCCTGAAAGCTCATATTGTTCCGCGCCATGCCGACAATAAAACCGCCGAGCAAGTTCACCACCGTAATGAAAATACCGGCTTTTACGTTTCCCGACACAAATTTAGACGAGCCGTCCATATTCGAATAAAAATCAATGTCGCGCCGAAGCTCTTCCTTTTGAACACGCGCCTCTTCCTCCGTTATATATCCGTTTGAAAGCTGCGTGTCGATGTCAAGCTGTTTTACCTGCATGGAGTCCAGCGTAAAGCGCGCGGCGACTTCAGAAACGCGCCCGGCGCCCTTCGTAATGACGATAACCTGCACGACAATCAAAATGATAAAGATGACCATGCCGATTACGATATTATTGCCGCCGGTAACGATATTCGCAAACGCCTTCACCATATCGCTTTGCGTAGTAAGATACGCAGCGGTATTCACGCCTTTGGAAGCAAGAATGAGACGTGTCGAGGATATGTTTATCCCAAGCCCAAACAGCGTTGCAAAAAGAATAATGCGGGGAAATGATGAAAAATTAGACGCGCGCGGCGTATAAATAACGACTAAAAGAATCACAATGCACAGCGCAAGATTCAAAATCATCGAAAGATCGATCAAAATCTTTGGCATCGGTATCACGAGCATAAGTATCACGACAACTGCCGCAACGCCCGGCACATTTTTTTGAATAAAACTCAACGCGGTAAATCTGTTTTCGTTTGCCATTAGTCCCCACCCAGCAAGTCAATCACTTTTTCTTTGAGTTGATTTTCATAATCTCAGCATAGATATTTGCAAGCACAGCCAAGTATTTTGTCGGGATTATATCACCAACTTCCGTTTCTGCATAGAGAGAACGCGCCAAAGGACGATTTTCTACGACGGGAACATTATTTTCCGCCGCAATCCGACGCATCGCAAGGGCGGTATTATCCTCTCCCTTTGCAGTAATTTTCGGCGAATCGGCCACCGCCTTATCATATTTCATCGCTACCGCAAAATGCGTCGGGTTTGTAATCACCACGTCCGCTTCCCGCACCGCTTTCGGCATATTTTGCTGCAAAAGTTTCCGAGCCTCCGCCATCAGCCGCCCCTTCACCTGCGGATCGCCTTCCATCTCTTTATATTCCTGCTTGACTTCAAACTTGGTCATCTTCATCGATTCCATAAAATCGTGGCGGTTGACAAAATAATCCGGAATTGCAATCGCAAGCAGCATCACGGAAGAAATGATGAGCATCTGCGCGCCCATCTTAGCGACAAGCGCGATTGCGCCGAGTACATCTGCATTTTGAATCGAAAGGAGAATGACGGGAATGTCGCGCTTGATCAGGGCAAAGGCGATTACGATCAGGATTAATACCTTCCCGATTGATTTTACGATATTGAATGCACCGCGAAATGAAAAAATTGTTTTCCGGAAATACTCCCCGAATTTCGGCACAATGTTGGTAAACTTCGGTTCAATCGGCTTGAGGCTGAAAAGCATTCCGCCGTTTTGAATCAGATTGGCAATTACGCCGCCGATAATGCCGACAAAAGTTACCGGCAGCACCATAACGGCAAACTTCCTGAAAAATACAGAGGCAAAGGCAGGAGCGGCAACATTGTCCTGCGTACAGCGCGTAAAAAAAAAGCGCATAATTCCTGCCGACGTATGAAAAATATATTTTCCCAAAACAGTGAGGGTAATGACGCATAAAAGCAGCACGATAGCACTGCAAAGCTCCTGACTTTTGGCAACACGCCCCTCTTCCTTTGCCTTTTGGAGCTTGTATTCGGAAGGCTCCTCCGTGCGCCCTTCATCTTCCGCCGCAAACCACTGTAAATCAATGTCGTCAAAACTCATTGCGCCGCTCCCTCGCCGGCAGTCAACAAAAGTGCGGCAATACCGTTTAAGCCAGAGGTAAACGAGCGGACAAAAAAATCGATGAGCGCAGGGAAAACCGTAAAAATAATCATAAAAGAAAGAAGAATCATCACAGGAAAACCCTCTGACAAGAGGTTCATCTGCGGCGCCGCCTTCGACAGCAATCCGATGCAGACCGTTATCAGCATGAGCGTCCCCATAATCGGCAAGGAAATAACCAGCGCGTCCGCAAACAAATTGCTCAAAGCCGCAAGGATGAACGTAATAATTTTTTCGCGGGCGGCAATCAATTCAAACACATTTAAAGACGCTAAGCTTGATACAAGGCCTTTCAGAAATAATTTCTGAAACCAGTGACTCTGCATGAAAACAAGCATTGCGGTAAAATTAAAAAACTGCCCCATCAGCGGATTTTCAACCTGTGCAAGCGAATCATACACTTCGCTTGCGCTAAATCCCATTTGAAAGGCAAAAAACTGACCGGCAGTACTGAAAGCGGCAAAAACAATCGCCACCAAAAAACCGATAATGACGCCGATCATCGCTTCTCCGAGCGCGAGCAGCAAGAAGTAGAGCGTAAACGCGCCGTCCGCCGCAAGAACATTCCCGTATGCCGCAAAATCAGCAAGCCCCATGACAATGTAGGCCATATATCCAGCGAAAGCAATTTTTGCAACTCCCGGAACAGTACGCATGGAAAACAGCGGCAGCGTCAAAATCAGCCCCAGACATCTGGCTGCAACAAGCAGAAACAGCGGCGCACGCAGAAGAATATCAGAAAGCATCCGTTACCGCGCAATACGGGGAATCATATTAAAAAGGCCGATTGTATATTCTCGCATATCGTTGAGCATCCATCCGCTTAAAAGCGCAATCACAGCAAGGATGACAACCAGCTTCGGCAAAAATGTCAGCGTCTGCTCCTGAATCGACGTTGTCGCTTGAAAAATTGCAACAATCAGCCCAATAATCAAAGCCGCGCTGAGCACGGGCAAAATCATCGTAAACACTTGAATAATCCCGCCGCGCATCAACGTAACCAATTCGCCAATAGACATAACACGCCTCCCTTTTTTTTGAATGCCGCCGCACAAAAAGACGAATACGAGCGCCGTCACCGCCGCAGAAAGAAGATTTTTCTTCTATTTATATAGTGCATTTTCCAACGGCAAGATCAACATCCGCTCAAAAACTCACCGCAACACGGAATTGAATAGCTGCTGCGTTAAAAGCCCCCAGCCATCGACTAAAACAAAAAGCATCAGCTTGAATGGCATAGAAATCTGCACCGGCGGCAACATCATCATCCCCATCGACATGAGAATACTCGCAACAACCATATCAATTATGATAAAGGGAAGGTACAGAATTACGCCAATTTTGAACGCAGCCGTTAGCTCGTGCAAGATGTATGCCGGAATAAGCACATGAGTCGGCACATCTGCCAGCGTATTCGGCTTGTCGAGCTTTGACATATTCATAAACAGCGCGATATACGAAGTGTCACCCGCCATCTGCGAATACATAAACACGCGCACCGGAGACTCAGCTTCGCGATAGGCTTCCTCAATTCCCATCGTTCCATCGGCAAGCGGCTTAAACGAATTGGCGTAAACCGCCGTAAATGTAGGCCACATAGCAAAGAGCGTCATAAAGAACGCAATCCCATTGAGCACTGCCGTAGGCGGCACCTGCTGAAGCGATAATGCCCGTTTTATAAAATCAAGCACGATGGAAAAGCGCAAAAAACAGGTTAGAAGAATCAGAAGACTCGGCGCAAGCGTTAAAACCGTCAAAAGCGCCAACAGCCGAACAGAAAAAGCGACTTCTCGCCCCGTAGTCGGCTGTGTTATTTGAATATTAAGATTCGGTACCTGCGGATTCCGTACGTTCCGATCCATTTCCGTTGCGCCGACCGCCGATCCTTGCGGAAACGCAGTAGAGCGCTGCTGGCTAAAAAACGGCGCGGAAGAGAACAATAAAATAATGAGCGCGAAAAAAACGGGCAGCATTTTCATAATCATTGCCCGCCGTTAATTCGTTCGCGCTGCCGTTTCAGCATATCGGACAGCTCCGTCCCCGAAGCGCTGAATACGCTGCCCTTTCCGCTCGACTTGGTTTGCATAAAAATATCTAAAATATCTGAGAATGAGCGCGGCTTTTTTATATGCTTGCGCTCATCGGAATACAGATTCATCGCATCAACCAGCTCTTTATCGGTAATTTCCGCTAAAAGATTCACAGAAGCATCCGATACGCCGATGATATATGCCCGGTCAATCAATGTAATAACTTGCGCAAATTTTCCATTCCCCAGCGACACGGACGATACCTGCCGTAAAAAGGGATCTTCGCTTTCCGGCGACTGTGCGCTGCGCTTAAAAAGCCACAGTACGCCATAAATACAGCCGACCACGACCGCAAGCACAAGGATCATGCGTACAAAAAGCCATAGCGTTGAAACAGGAGCTACAGCTACAGGAGAGGAACTTGAAATTCCCTCCAAAGAAATTGATGTTTCATCAATGGAATGAGAGTTTTCTTGCACTGATGCGGTTCCCGAAACCGTTTCTTGCTGCGGAGTATTCTGTGCGCACACCGCCTCCAAAGCAAGCAATATGCACACCAATACCAGAAAAACTTTTTTTGAGAAGTCCAATGTTCCCCACCCTAAAACAAAACTAATGCAGATCGGAGACCCTTTCCAATGGAGAGAGAATTTCCGTTACACGGACGCCGAAATTTTCATCGATAACAACGACTTCGCCTTTGGCGATCGCCTTGTGATTGACAAGAATATCTACCGCTTCGCCGGCAAGCTTATCAAGCTCGATGATGGTACCTTCGCCCATACTCAAAATATCTTTTATCGTTTTTTTAGTACGCCCAAGCTCGACCGTCACCTCCATAGAAACATCCATAATAAGCGAAATGTTTCCCTGTTCCGACCCTATATTTGTCCCCTGTAATGTTGGATATTGAAGATTTTGTACGTTCGGAATTCCGCCGACACCTCCCATCATTTGCGGCATCTGCTGCATTCCGCCGTTCGGCATCATATTCATCATAGGCTGTTGCATCCCCATATTCATCATTTGCTGCTGAGGCATCGCCATATTCATATTCATGTTCGCTGCCTGCTGCATGGCAGCAGCATTCTGTACCGGAGCTGCTGCCGCCTGTTGCGCACCGACATCGCCGCCGTACGCGCCGCTAATTTTTTCCGCCGCCTGCCCGCCGAGCGCTTCCCATAAAGTATATTCTTGTCCATCAAGCGTAACAGGATAGGTAAGGAGAGCAAATTGATTTTGCGGAATGCGGATCATCGCTTTCGGATTATTTACAGCCTCAGCTGGATTACAGGCAACGCCTTTCAATCCAACTTTATCAAGTTCCTGAACTTCATTTCCCGTATGCATCGATACAACATCACAGATACAGGAGAGCGCCATCTCGTCAAAATCGGCATTTTCCTCTTTTGATATGAGATTTACTAATTTTTGCGCAAATTCAGGAGCCAATATATACATATGATCGCCGGAAAGACCGGCAGAAAAATCGCACGTTGCGGCTACAACTGTTTCCGGCAATTTAGCAAGCAGCTTATCCCGATCAAGCGCTTCCGCGGTAGGAGCGCCGCTTGTAAAAGTAGAACCGGTCATCCCGCTCAGCTTATCGGCAAGGGAGTCTTTGAGGTTATCCGTAAATTTTTGAAGAGCCGCAGCATCAATACGGACGGCAGGCCCTCCAGTTACGTGTCCGGAATCATTCAAACCGCCAACGGCAACGCCGGAAAGCAGGGCGTCAATTTCATCCTGCGAGATAGCACCATCACTCATAACGAATCATCTCCTTCTACGGAAAGTTCCTCAAACTCATCCGCAACGATATCTTCAATTTTGCCTGTCATCTGCACCGCCATTTTCTTTCCGACAACGCCCGGCTGACAATAAAACTTCTTTTTGCTTCCCACACTGAGCGTAAGAGCATCTCCAACCTTTGTATTTGCCAGACGAATAACATCGCCCGTCCGTAATGCAAGCACATCGCGCACCGGAAGATTTATCGAACCGATTTCCGCGACAATCTCCATATCAACGGTAGCAAGCTTTTCCTTGAGCGTACCAAGATACTGGGTTGTAGAACTTCTCCGCACGGAAGAAAACCAAAACTGAGACGACAGTTTCGATATTATAGGTTCAATAGTAAGGTAAGGAATACAAAAATTCATCATACCTTCCTCATCTCCAACTTTCGTCTCCAAAGTGATAAGAACAACCATTTCTGTCGGCGGAACAATCTGCGCAAACTGTGGATTTGTTTCAATTTGCCCAAGACGCGGCCGCAAATCAATAACCTGCGTCCATGCTTCCCGCATATTAGCAAGGATACGCACGATAATGCCTTCCATTACAGATTGTTCAATATCCGTAAGATCGCGGTTCTTGTTTGAAGAAGTAACGCCGCGTCCGCCAAAGAGACGGTCAATCATACAAAACGTGATTGTAGGATCGATTTCAAGCACCGCATTCCCTTTCAGCGGATCCATATTGACTACGGCAAGCGTTGTAGGCGTCGGTATGGAACGAATAAACTCCTCATACGTAAGCTGGTCTACGGAAGCAACATGAACATGAACCAAGCTGCGAAGCTGCGCCGAAAGACTTGTTGTCGTCAGACGCGCAAAAGTCTCATGCATATTGGAAACTGTACGCAGCTGCTCCTTGGAAAACTTATCAGGGCGCTTGAAATCATAGATTTTAATCTTACGAGTATCGTTTACGGGCTTAAAATCATCCGACTCCGAATCGCCCGTACTGATTGCCGTAAGCAGTTGATCTATTTCATCCTGTGACAGTACTTCAGTCATTTATGATCCACCTTAGAAAACAATCACTGCTCTATAACATCAAGCTGCTGAAACGAAATGTCCTTTATTTTTGAATTACTCAAAATTTCATCGTTTATTGCGTTACGCAGTTCAATCTTAATCTTCTGCTCATTCTGCGGTTTAAGCTCCGCAATTGTTTTCTCTTTGAAATATCGGCGCAAAAAGTCTTTGAGTTCAATATTTCTTTGAGTAATTTCGGTCGAAACCGCCTTATCGTCCTTTTTGTATCCGAGCGCAAGCTCTACTACAACGCTTGCAGCAATTTCATCGCTAGTTTTCGTGCGGATCGTTCCTAAAGAAGTGTACCAATCAAGTATTTCGCGTTGAACGGTATACTCGTTGCTTATCAAAAGCTGCGGAGGATTTGGATTATTGCCGCCAACAATCTTCATTGTAACCACAACAATAACAACGATAAGAATAATCGCCCCGAGCGCAATCGCAATCCATTTTAGAAGCATTGGAAAGAGCCCGCCGAGCCCATTTTTCTTTGAAGACTGAGCCGCAGCTCCTCCATCTAATCCGTCAAGTCCATCATCAGCCATTTTTCACTCCCGGAAAAATAATCATAGTTTATTGTAAAGAAATTTTTAGCAATGCACAACCGCGGCTAAAAATGCCCATCATCAAGAATTATTATATCTACACGGCGGTTATACGCCCGTCCTTCCGCCGAACCGTTATCAAACTTCGGACGAGTGTCCGCATAGCCCGATATATGGAAGACATTCTCGTTTACCCCATAATCGGCAAGATAATGCAGCACGTTCGTTGCGCGGGCAGTCGATAGCTCCCAATTGCTTCTAAAGAGCGCAGTATTCAATACCGGAGAATTATCCGTATGCCCTTCAATCCGGAATCGTCTGTCCTGAAGCTCCGGCGACTTGAAAAAATCGGAAAGTCGTAAGAGCGTATCACGCGTTTCATCGATATTAAGCTCAGCGCTCCCCTCATCAAAAAAGCTATCCGATGCAAGTGTGATAACCAAACCTCGCTCATCGCTGGTTATCGTAATCCGGTTCGACTTTATGTCCGGAGCAAATAAACTAACCGCCTTTTTCTTTGCAAGACCAAGCGACCGTCCTTTTTCAAGCGCCGGTAAAGAATTTATGCTATTTCCTAAATCGGCAAGGCGCCCTGCTGCAAGCGACATACCGCCGGAAACGGTCTCCGTCTCATTCATCTGCAAACTCTGCGTAATCGTTGCAAGCTGCGTTACATCAATTTCCGTCGGATTATAAAGCATGACGAAAAAGCAGAGCATGAGCGTAATCATGTCTCCATACGTGCCAAGCCACGCTGTTGACGGCTTTTCGGGCTCCTTTTTTTTCTTTGCCATTATCAGCCCCTCCGCCTAGTCTTTTAAGACATCCTGTTCAATAGCTTTGCGAATTGTAGGATCAAGATACGTCAACAGTTTTTGCCCCATAATGCGCGGATTTTCACCGGCTTGAATCGCAAGAACTCCTTCAATAACCATTTCCTTAACGCGCATCTCGGCGCTGTTATGCGCAATGAGCTTTTGCGCGAACGGCCCGATAAGCCAGTTTGCCATCATAGAACCGTAGAGCGTCGTAATAAGAGCGACCGCCATGTTCGGCCCGAGCGAAGATTTATCTTCAAGGTTATTCAACATACCGATAAGACCAAGAACGGTCCCGAGCATTCCGAAGCCCGGAGCGAACCCCGCCCACTGGTTAATTAAGCCGATCCAATACATATGACGCGACTCGCACTGACTCATCTCATTTTCCATGATGGATCGGATGACCGTTCCGTCAGTACCGTCAACGACCAGACGCAAGCCATTACGCATAAAGGCATCATCCAAATCCTCAAGTCCATCCTCAAGCGCAAGAATTCCCTCGCGCCGCGCCTTGTTCGAAAGATCCATCATTTTACTGACGATAGTTTTTTCGCCGAAATCAGGCACCTTAAAAGTTCGCGCAAAAATCTTGAACATTCCAATACAGCTTGAAACCGGCGCGCAGATGAACATGGCAGCATAGGAACCGCCGATAGTCATAAACACGGAAGGAATATCAATGATGCCTCCAAGCGTACCTCCGGACGTAAGCACCGACATGACAATACACGCGGCGCCTCCTATAATGCCAATTATTGTTGATATATCCATTTCTATCCCTCTTGAGTGTTTGTACCTATCTTTTTGCGGTACTCAACAATCTTCTCTATAATTTCGGCAGGTTGTTCCTTGACTATTAACTGCCTTCCGGAAAGCATATTCAGCGTAAGATCGGGATGAGTTTCCATGCTCTCAATCATGTGAGGGTTCACCCAATATTTTTTTCCATTCAGCCGTGTAACATCAATCATAGCAATTCAGCCAGTCGCAACCAGTAATTTTCTCTTTTGCAGTAAGCCGGAGACTTATGCAAAACTAAAACAAAATGCAAACTTCCCGCTCGCATTCTCTTAAATTATCGTACCTTTGGCAAAAAAACCAATAAGTCGATATTTTTATATCGGCATTTATTTTAAATAATTCACTACCGGATAAAAAAAATATCAAAACTTAAAAGAGCCGCAAAATCGTAAAGCCGAATCGCACAATCATCCGCCGCCCCGCACTAAAATCCGATGCCCTTTCCGTCAAGCGCCGCAGTCAAGCCGCTTGCTTTTTCGATTTAAAAGCATATTGTCGTAGCTTTGCTGAAAAAACTCGGCCGCGCTTACGCCGTCGCCTGCCGTTACGGAATAACCGATGGAACAAGAGAGACCGCGCTCCTTGCCTTTTGAAAAACGCGCGCACTCCTGCCGAATGCTTTTAAGGAACGAAGGAATCTTATCTTCATGCTCCATAAAAAGAATCGCGGCAAAGGCAAAATCATTTACCCTGAAAAGCCGCACAGCCGCTTCCTCCGCACTCCCCGACTGAGGCGCGGCAATACGCCCCAATTCCTGCTGCAAGAGCGAAGCAAAATGCTTGACGTAGCCCTCCGCCCCGTCAAATCCGAGCGAACCGTTGAGCGTCTCAAAATCATCGATTGCGGCGCACAAAAGGATGAGCGGTTCCCCGCGCTTTTGCAAAAGATTTGCAACTTGCTCAATGAACGCGCCGCGCTTTTGCAAGCCCGTTACCGAATCCGCATAGAGCGCAGTTTCAAGATGACGAATAACTGCGTCATAAAAATCCAGCTTAAAAAGCGCAAGCCAATAGCCTGTCAGCTTACGTTCATTGATGAATATCCCCGACATTCTTGCAAAATACAGTTTTTTGTCCGCCGTCCCGGATAGATAAAATTCGCTCATGGCAGACGAATCTTCATTCGTGCCGAGCGTAATAAAAGTCTCCTCAGAAAAAATACGGTCGTAGCGGTCAAACTTTTTCGGCGTTATGCGATAGCGGGAAAGAAACTGCACCGCGCTTCGGTTGAGCTGCAACAGCCGCTTTTCGCCGTTGAAGACAAAAATCGGCAGGGACGAATCATCGTACATACTTTTATTGCACAATGCGACGCAGCGGTGATTTTTGTCGGTTTGCAGCGCATAGAACGTGAGCGACGACATAAAAAAAATGCAGAGCGAATAAAAAAATTCCTGAATATCATCGTAGCCGGAACTCCGATAGTTTTCGATGAAGAATTTATGAAAATTAGGAATCAAAAAAAACGCCATTCCCGCCGCAAGCAATATGAAAATCTTTTTATTTTCCCGAAAGTTTTTTAGGGCGTTGTATGAAAACGTAATAATCAGCGCCGGCACGATGCTATAGCAATAGGCTGCATGGATGTAATACGCAAAGCGTTTCGGGTAGATATAGCCGGGCAAAAAAAACTCGCTGCTGACCAATACGAAGGATTCCGACGGCATTTTCAAAAAGAGCGCCTCATCGGTACACAAAAAGAGCAGCATCGTAGCGATTAAAAATAAAAGCGGCAGAGCATACGCAAAACGAATGATGCTCTTGCGCTTAATAACGGAAGATAAACCTGCCGCAAACAACAACAGCGAGCAGGCTGAAACTTCTGCGGAAATGTAGATAAACGACTGCATTAAAATAATGTAGCGCGGGCTTTCGACCAAGCCTTCGATGCCGTCGAACAAACACCAGATTCCAAGCGCAAATTGCGCAAGACCAAAGTATTTTGACGATGATTCGCTGTTATTGCTAATAAAGACAACGGCCGAATAGAAAAAACAAAAAAGCGCAATAAAAATACGGATAAGAGCATTGAAAGAATAATTCATGTTCCTCCTCGCAACGCTATAAAAAGGCGCAGAACGCGCTGAAACGGCTTAGTCGCAGCGGCTTTTGAAAAACAGCCTACTTTTTAATGCGGTAACTGTTTTTTATCCCGTCAAAATACGATTTGTTCTTTTCATAAATTGAATAAAACACATTCATGGAAAAAACATAAAAGGCGCCGCCGTCTTTTCGGGTGAGCGTTTTAAAGCTTTTCGTAACATTTCCGGCCGCAGGAAGCGTTACAATCGATTCAACGCTGCATCCTGTCTCCAAAAAACGTATTTTCGTGTCCGCCCAATTCAAATACGTCCCGTCCGCGCTCAATAAAAGCTGACGCATCAAAGACGGCGGAAAGCTTTCCGCGGCGTTTTTATCCGGCTCCGCAACGCCAAACATTCCAAGCGAAAGTACCGCAGCCTCCTTACACAGCCAAAGATTTTCCATAGAGCGCGTCCAGTTAGCGTCAAGCGTAACCGATTGCGCATCCTGCACCGTATATTCAGCTGTTTTCCGCGCAGCCGCCGCATCCTTTTTGAATCGATGCCGATTGTCCGCATATTTTTCGGGAAAGCCTTCAAAGGCGGCAAAGGATTGATCCTGTTCAGAAAGGAGTTTTCCCGCGGTAACCGCATACAAAAGCGGATTTCCGGCAGCATCTTTAATCGCCTTTATGTTGAAAATCGGCGCCAAATAATCGTAGTACACGGAAACATTCCCGCCGAACTGCGGAAAATCCTCGTCGATTTTTATTCCGCCGTCTAAAAAACCGCCCGCAATACCGATCGCCCGCCCGCCGGACGAGGAGGCAGCCAGTTTCATCCGCTCCGGCGCAATGTCGCCCGCTTTGGCGCGCCGCTTAGAAAACTCTCGCAGCATATCATGCAGATAATTGACAATATCCGCATCAACCTTTTCCGGCCCCGCATTGATTTTTTCGCCGGTCATCTCGAAATGCGCGGCATCGGGATTGACGGTAAAATAAATTTCAACAGCCTTTGCAGGCAGCGACGCTTTTTTATCTTCCGGAGCAAAATACCGCGCCGCATACGTTTTTTCGTCGTAGAACAACACGCCGAAATACGATTTCCGATGAAAGGTTACATCGCGGAAATATATGTACTCTCCCGATGAATCCGCAATATACGGCTTTATCCCCGGCAATCCGAATGCAGCGCTCCCCAATACCGTACACGCACAAACAGTCAACGCCCATTTTATTTTCTGCAAGTAAATCATCGTTTTCTTCCTATTTGTTACGCATTCAATTCTTTAAGCGCATCGCGTACGATTTTTTCCGCCTCTTTTGCCGCCGACTCAAACGGAACCAAACGGACGGAATTATCGCGCCGCAATTTAATTTCGACATTCGGAAGCGTTTTTTCGCCGACCGTAATGCGCACCGGAAAACCAATTAAGTCGGCATCCTTAAACTTGACGCCCGGCCGCTCTGCGCGGTCATCAAGCAAGACTTCAATTCCCGCTTTTTCAAGTTCCGCATATACAGCGTCGGCGACCGTTTGCATCTTCCCGTCATACCGAATCGGAATTACGACAACCTGATACGGACACGTGCTCATCGTCCAGCGAATACCGTTTTCATCGTGATGCTCTTCGATAATCGATGCGAGCGTCCGGTCAACGCCAATTCCGTAGCAGCCCATCACCGGAACCGCCTGCTTTCCGCCTTCATCAAGATAGGTAACATTCATGCTGGCCGTGTACTTCGTTCCGAGCTTGAAAATGTGGCCAAGCTCATTGCCCTTCTTCGTATAAAACGCCGCGCCGCAGTCCGGGCACCGGTCGCCGGAACGTACCATTCTGACATCGGCCGTCATAAATGGAATAAAATCGCGCAGAGGTTCAACGTGCATATTGTCAACGCCCTTACGGCCGCCGCCGGTTACCGCATCATGCACGAAAACCTCATAGGAGCCGTCCGGAAGCCTGCGCATCACGCTTTCATCGGCAATAAGCGGCAGCTTCGTCAGTCCGACCGGCCCAACAAACCCGTGCGGCGCGCCCGAAAAAGCAATCACCTCATCCTCATCAGCAAGCGTCGCTCCGCTTGCTTTGAGCGCGGCAGCAAGTTTCGTTTCGCTCACGTCCAAATCGCCGCGAATTGCAACTGCAAAAAAACTCTGCGGATAGTACGGCCGCGCCGTCCCCTCCCCTTCCCGCGCAAAAGCCTGAGCCCCCGGCGCACCGGTCAAATCCAGCGCGCAGTTTGCAACTTTATATATCAGCGCCTTGATAAACTGCTGGGACGACATCTTAAAAAAATCTTCCATCTGGCGGATTGTTTCTATGCCCGGACAATCGACCGTTTCAATCGGCATATCCGTCCGCACAAGCTCCGCGCCGTTTACGTCATGCGCCGTATCCGCGCGGCACGATGCCTTTTCGACGTTTGCGGCGTACCCGCAATTTGGGCAGAGGATGAGCGTATCGTCTCCGACTTCGCTTTCTACCATGAATTCCTCCGACCCCGAACCGCCCATCGCGCCCGTATCCGCCTTTACCGACAGCGTAGAAAGCCCCATCCGCTTAAAAATTCTGCGGTACGCCGCGGCAATCTTATTATACGATTCGTCAAGAGATTTTTGATCGGCATCGAACGAATAGGCGTCCATCATAATAAATTCACGCCCGCGCATAACGCCGTAACGCGGCCGAATTTCATCGCGGTATTTCGTATTGATTTGATAGGCGATGAGCGGAAGCTGCCGGTAGCTCGTCAGGCCGTCGCGCATGAGCGCCGTAAACGCCTCTTCCGCCGTAGGACTGACGACCATATCCTGCCCCGTGCGCGTCTTTGCCGTGAGCATCTCGTTGTTCATCTTATCCCAGCGCCCGCTTTCGCGCCAAATATCACCCGGCACCACGACCGTAGGCTTGATTTCAAGACAACCGGATGCATCAAGCTCCTGCCGAATGATATTTTCAACCTTACGGAGCGCCCGCAGCCCAAGCGGCATATACGCATACAACCCGTTTCCAAGCTTTCTGATTAAACCGGCGCGCATCATCAGCATGTGGCTTGCAATCACCGCATCCGACGGAGATTCCCTTAAAGTGGAGATAATAGTCTGAGAAGCTTTCATAGGGCGGTATTTTATCCGATATATCCGCCGCTTTTCAAGCGAACAGAAAGAGCGGGGCAAACAAGAGGTTTTACAGAACATTGCGGAAAAGTACTCGCAAACCGCGATCGTTTTGCCGCCGTATTCGCCGGAACACAATCCCATTGAGCACACGCGGAGGCTTTGAAGCGAAATATTGCTGACGGTGTTCATCTATATGGCTCCGCTTCTCAGGCTCTGAATGCAATTTTAGAAGACAATTAGCTATACCGAACAGCTCATTTTTTCAGGAATGATTTTCTTGTTGACCGGGCGGCGGATTTTTATTTTCGCGCCTCCGGCCGCCCTGTACCTTTTTCTCCAGTCAATGATTGCCGCGATATTCACTTTAAATACCGCGGGGTTCTACGCCAACGCGAGGTCTTCTGCGGTATATTCGATTGCCCTTAAATCTCTGTCATACGCTATATAAAAATCGCATAGGATTTTGTAATTGCATTTCAAGGCATTTGGCTATATTCATGCGGGCCGGCCACGCCTTAATCCGCTGCCGAATGGTCAAGCAGGCGGATGAGCGCGGCTCCAAATCGTTCCGCTTTAACTGCGCCGATACCGAATACTGTTAATAATTCGCGTTCTGTGCGCGGTTTTTTCTGAACCAGCTCTTCAATGGTCTTGTCGCCGAATATGACATACGGCGGAACATTTTCTGATTCGGCGGTGCGGCGGCGCCATTCTTTGACGGCTTCGTATACTGCCGTATCCTCCGGCGACAGGGCGCGGATGAAGGCTGCTTTTTTGTGCTGAAAAACGGACTTTTTCGCTTCCTTCCGGTCATTTTGATTCAGTACGCGGCTGCCGGAAAGTTCGACAGGAAGTTCAATCTTGCTGCGGGCAATAATTCGCTCCTTGCCTGCGGCGGTAATGCGGAGCGTTTGATATTCCCCGCTCTTTTCGATAAGGCCTGCGCCAAGCAACGCATCAGAAAGCGCAAACCAATCATCCTTCGACAATTCTTTCCCGATTCCCCATGTTGAAAGCGCATTGTGCCGGTTTTCGAGAATGCGTTTTTGCTTGGAGCCGAGCAGGACATCGATAATGTACGACGCGCCGAATCGAGATTGGGTACGGTAAATGCAGCTCATAAACTTTTGCGCCGGAATGGTAACGTCCGTAAGCGCGGCTGTCGGGAGTGCGCACACGTCGCAGCAAGGCGCATCCTCCGCCGGACGCAGCGGAAGCGCGCCATCGGGTTCGTTCGGGGCGCGTTCGCCAAAGTACGACAGCAAGTAGCGACGGCGGCAGGTACGGACGCACGCATAGCCTACCATCGTTTGGAGCAGCCGCTCCGCATTGTCGCTGTCGGCCGACTCGTCAAAAAAATAGCGGATTTTGCGGCTGTCCGCAGGGCTATACAAAAGCAGCGCGTGCGACGCAAGCCCGTCGCGACCCGCCCGCCCTATTTCCTGATAATATTCTTCAAGCGACTTCGGCATATCGTAATGAATGACGAAACGGACGTTCGGCTTGTCGATTCCCATGCCGAATGCAAGCGTTGCAACCATAATTTTTACGTTGTCGCGGATAAATTGCCGCTGGTGCTCGCTCCGTTCGGCATCGGAAAGGCCTGCATGGTAATTGAGCACGGAATAGTTGAGGTTTTTCAGCGATTCGGTAAGCCCGTCAACTTGTTTTCTCGAAAAGCAATAGATGATTCCGCTTTCGCCGCTGTGCTTTTCGAGGCATTCGGTGATCTGCATGAGCGCATTGCGCTTCGCCTTGACTTCAAGATAGATGTTCGAGCGGTTGAAACTTGCAATAAAAACGGCCGGATTGCTCATACAAAGATTCTGCATAATGTCGCTCCGAACGCCGGACGTTGCCGTTGCAGTGAGCGCAAGGCACACGGCATTCGGAAATTGCCTGCGAACGGCGGAGATTTCCAGATAGTCGGGGCGGAAGTCATGCCCCCATTCGCTGACGCAGTGCGCTTCGTCAACCGTAATGCACTCAATGGGCAGGGCGCAGCCGTGCAGGATGTCCTGCGTCCGCTTGGCCGCAAGCCCTTCGGGAGATAGATAGACGAGCTTTACGGCGCCCGATTTAATTTCTTGCACGGCGGAAAGATACGCATCCCATTCAAGCGAACTGTTGAGAAAGAGCGCGCTCACGCCGTTTTCTGTCAGCGACGACACCTGATCTTGCATGAGCGAAATGAGCGGCGAGATGACAAGCGTCATGCCGTTAAACAGAAGGGCGGGAATCTGGTAGCACAACGACTTTCCGCCGCCGGTCGGCATCACCGCAAGCGTGTCTCGCCCAGAAAGCACGGACGCAATGATTTCCTTTTGCAACGGCCGAAACGCGCTGTACCCGAACGTCCGCTTCAAAACCGCTTCCGCATTTTCAAGATTTTGCAGATTTTCTTCCATAGATAGATTATAGCCGTTCCCCGCCGGTTGAAAAAGACAGGGGGCGGACTGCTGGAATGAATCGTAAAATGAGTAGGTAGTCGTGCAGTCCGTTCCGGTTTCGGGGGCGAAACCGGCTAGCGAGTTGAATGGTGAGGAGACTGCTGGAAGGAATTGTAAAATGAAGTAGGTAGTCGTACAGTCCGTTCCGGTTTCGGGGGCGAAACCGGCTAGCGAGTTGGGTGGAGAGGAGACTGCTGGAAGGGAGTGTAAAATGAGGTGTTGCCGCGTAGTCCGCTAAGGTTTCGTATGCGAAACCGGCTAGCGGGTTGGTTGGGGCGGACTGCCGGAATGAATCGTAAAATGAAGTAGCTAGTCGTGCAGGCCGCTCCGGTTTCGTGTGCAAAACCGGCTAGCGAGTTGGGGCAGACTGCTGGAAGGGAGCGTAAAATGAAGTAGGTAGTCGTGCAGTCTGCTCCGGTTTCGGGTACGAAACCGGCTAGTGGATTGGGGCAGACTGCCGGAAGGGACAGTAAAATGAGTAGGTAGTCGTGCAGTCTGCTCCGGTTTCGGGGACGAAACCGGCTAGCGGATGCCGGGAATGAATCGTAAAATGGAAAAGTCAATAATGGTGCAGACCCTAAATTCCCTAAAATGTAGTTTAAGCTGCCGGTTTTGATAAACCGGTTTCAAACAGTTCCCGATAAATCGAGTCTGTCAGGAAAAGTGTGTAAATGGATATATATCATGTCAGCAGATT
>CAUTOX010000014.1:0-29134 GCA_963539665.1 uncultured Treponema sp. | reverse complement strand
TATAATCATCGCAATGATGATTTATTCAAAATAATTAAGCAAATATTTTATAGATGCTAGTCAAGAGCCTAAATTTAATTCTCCTAATTTTTTATGATGAGATCATATTGATGCCTTCGCATTTATGGCAAATTTATAAAAATATTTTTTCGTTTATTGCATAAATTAAAGTGATATGCTATATTTTTATATTATTGTAGTTATATATTGAATTCAATTCATATACTTTTGGAGAATAAAGATGGCAACTAGAAGAGGGCCTCGTTTCAAAGAGTGCAGAAGACTGGGAGTAAATGTTTGCGGGCACCCGAAGGCGATGAACAGAGCCAATAGTCCTGCTTTTAAGAGGACTCACAAGATTTCAGAATATGGTCAGCAGCTTATCGAGAAGCAAAAAGTAAAAGCGTACTATGGTATACTTGAAAAGCAGCTGGTTCGATATTTCCGTGCAGCGGCAAAAGCTGCGGAAAACACTGGCGCTGCACTTATTATTTCATTGGAGTGCCGCTTAGACAATCTTGTGTATCGGCTTGGTTTTGCAAATTCGATTCGGATGGCACGTCAAATTGTAACTCATGGGCATATTCTCGTCGATGGGAAAAAGGTTTCTATTCCATCTGTTGCAATAAAAGCTGGACAGGAAATATCGCTTTGTGAAAAATCCAGAAAGAATGAGCAATTTAAGGCCTGTTTTCTTGGTTCAAACAAAACAAAACTTGCGTATTTGAATCGAGATGAAGAAAGCTTTTCAGGAAAATTAGTTGCAATTCCTGTTCGTGCTGATATTCCAGTAGAAATAAACGATCGTATGGTTGTTGAATTATTCTCAAAGTAAACCATACAAAGTATACCAATGTTTGCGGCGCATCTTTAGAGATGCGCTTTTGTGTTTAGCTTGGTTTTCGAAAAAAGTAGAATGTGTAGTGCCTTGTTTAAATTATTGAGGATAGTTACAAATATCCAATCTCAAGAGATTTTGCATTTAGTCCAAGCATTGCAATAATCATAGGTAATATAAATTACTCCCATACACAACAAGATGCCGAAACAGTTGGCTATATCATATATAAAAAACTACGGTTTCAAACTCTTTCTTAGAATTTGTTTAATAAGTAAGCAAAATTAGTTTAGCTCAAAATCCAGCGCTTCTTTTCATTAAATCAATATTTCTGTTGTAGTATGATAGTATATGGAAAAATAAAGAAATTAGAGTTAATGGCGAAGCAGTATACAGCTCTGGAGAATGGGGGCGTAATGGGACAAGCCAGTGTTTCTGTATGCGTTGCCGAGCTGTCTTCTGAAAGGAATGGTCTTTCTTCGGTAAAAGCCCCTCGGTCTCCAAAACCCGAAAAAAAGGAATGGAAACAATGGTCAATTACAGTAAAGAATTGAAGAATCAGGCACTGCTATTGTCAAATGAGCAGTCAGGAGTGAAAAAGGCAGCCGCACAGCTGGGAATCAATTATTACACGATTGCAGAGTGGCGGAAAACGAGAAGAAAGGAAGAGAGAATCACATCGGACAAAACTCCATTGAACGAGCGCGAACTTGCCATACGCGAGTATGTACCTACATCAATAAAGTAGACACAAAAACAGCTCGTTTAAGCTGCCCAAATGTCGAGTTTTGGAAAAACTCGACATTCGACCTATCAGTTTTTCACTCGGAATATATTTAAGCTTGCAAATACGTTTTTATTTTTTTCAGGTTTTAATATTTGTAAAACCTTCTCTTTTTTTGTGTGATACCTAGTTTTTGTATCCGCTTCAGTACTGAAAATACTCGTTGAACGGACGGCAGACTTGTATTTTCACGTCTCCGGTCGCTCTATAGCGTTTTCTCCAGTCAATAAGTGTACCGATATTTACTTAAAATACTGCCGCAGCCAGCGCCAACGTGTAACCATCTTCTGTATATTCGATTGCTCGTAATCTTAAATCCCTGTTATACAGTATGTGAAAAGAGATTTTTTATTTAAAATTAAAGACAATTGGCTATAATATGCAAGTGGTGATATTACCCCTTATTGCGTCTTGATGTACATTTCCATTTCAACCTCAATGAATAAACATTGCATCTCCGTATGAAAAAAAACGATATTTGTGGTTGACGGCATTTTTATAGGCAGCGAGGATATTTTCTTTTCCAGCAAATGCGCAGACAAGCATGATGAGCGTAGATTCTGGGGTATGAAAATTTGTGAACATCCGGTCAACGACTTTGAATCGATAGCCCGGATACATAAATATGGCTGTTCCAGCAGTTCCCGCTCGGACGATACCATGCTCATCGCTTGCCGATTCCAACGTGCGGACGCTTGTTGTCCCTACAGCGAGAATTGGGCGGCCTTCTTTTTTAGCGGCATTGATTTTAGCGGCAGTTTCTTCCGTTACAGTAAAAAATTCTTCGTGCATTTTATGTTTTTCGATATCCGTTGCACGCACCGGCAAAAAGGTTCCTAACCCAACATGCAGCGTAACCCAAGAAAGTTCTACGCCCTGCGCCCGAAGCTGCTCAAGCATATTCTCCGTAAAATGGAGGCCTGCCGTTGGACAGGCAGCGCTTCCGACAGCGGAAGCATATACGTTTTGGTAGCGCTCGCTGTCTGCATCATTATCAGTACGCTTGATATACGGCGGAAGCGGAATATGCCCGTTCTTTTCAAACCATTCTTCTGTGAGCGGCATATCGAATTGCAGCGGACGGAACTCTGTCCCCTGCCCGTCATGCGCCCCGGCAATCGTCCCTGTTGTTCCATCTGGAAAAACGTAACGCATTCCGCTCTTCTGCTTCCGCGCATTTTTTACCATCGTATTCCAAAGCGTTCCGGCATTATCAATCCGGTTCAAAAACATAAACTCCTGCGCACGTCCAGTACTTTCCTTGATGCCATAACAGCGTGCGCGTCTGACGCGAGAGTCGTTGAATACCATCAGCGTTCCCGGTTCAATAAGAGACGGTAAGTCAGCCATCTCATGATGGCGCACTTCCCCGCTCCGCCGGTCAAGCAGCATCAGCTTATCTTGTCCGCGCAATGCAGATGGGCGCTGTGCAATCAATTCATCCGGTAAATCAAAATAAAAGTCTTTCGTCAGCATTTTTATCGTTCCTTAAAGCAGACTCTAAGCCCAAATGCGTATACGCCCTGTCCGTTACCACGCGACCTTTTGGCGTTCGTTGTAAAAATCCGCATTGAATCAAATACGGTTCATAGTAGTCTTCGAGCGTATCAAGCGATTCTCCGATGGAGATGGCAAGCGTTTCGGCTCCGACCGGCCCCCCGCCAAAATTTTCAATAATAGAATGCAAAATCGCCCGATCATAATGCTCAAGCCCCATCTCGTCGATTTCAAGCCGCTTCAAGCCTTCGGTAACAACATCGCGGCGAATACTCGCCTTCCCCATCACTTCCGCAAAGTCTCGCATCCGGCGGAGCACTCGATTTGCAACGCGGGGCGTTCCGCGCGCGCATTGTCCCATCAACAGCGCAGCATCATCTTCAACGCGGCATTCAAGCAAGGCGGCCGAGCGGCGGATAATGTCAGACAAATCTTCTTTCGTATAATAATCGAAGCGTTGAATGATCCCGAACCGGCTTCGGAGCGGACTTGCAACCATACCGGCTTTCGTTGTCGCTCCAACCAGCGTAAATTTCGGAATGGGAATGCGAACCGTTCTTGCGGCGGCCCCCTGTCCAATCACCCAATCAAGCTCATAATCTTCCATTGCTATATACAACATTTCTTCGATTGTATGTTTGAGGCGATGAATCTCATCGATAAAAAAAACAGTCCCTTCAGAAATCGTAGAAAGAATACCGGCAAGATCCTTTGGTTTTTCGAGGACGGGCGCGCTCGTAACCTTAAAATCCGCCCCCAACTCATGCGCTGCAATTTGCGCAAGCGTTGTCTTTCCAAGCCCCGGCGGCCCCATTAAAAATAGATGATCGAGCGGTTCCCGCCGTTTTCGCGCTGCATTGATAAAAATCTTGAGATTTTGTTTGATTTTATCCTGTCCAATGAATTCCGAAAGCGCCTTCGGGCGGAGATTCACGCCTTTTTCCGAAGTTTCATCATCGTACTCAGGAAAAGATTCGTCAGCGCGGACGATATGCGTGTACTCGTCATCGGCCGTCCGCTCAAAAGCGCCTGCATCAAAAACATTCGGAAGATTCGTTTTCATTGTGCAAGCTCCATAAGCGCCTTTTTGAACACGCTGTCTTCCCGTTCAATGCGCGGTTTTGCAGCAAACGATGCGTCCGCTGTAAGTTCCGCACTTATTTTTGAAACGGCAGCGGCCGAAGCCGTACGCTCATACCCCATTGAACACAAAGAATCGACGATGAGCGCATACTCTCCTTCATACATGGGTTTTGCGGCGCTTGGGGCGTCAGGTAATGTCAGTTTTCCTTTTAAAGTCAGCATCATCTTTGCCGCAGTTTTCTTTCCAATGCCGCTGATTTTCTCTAGCGCGGCAAGGTTGCCCGAATCGAGCGCAGACACCAACTGCGCGGCGGAAATACCGCTCATAATTTTTATCGCGCCCTTTGCGCCAATGCCGTCAACCTTCAGCAAATCGAAAAACAAGTCGCGTTCCTCTTTCCGTGCAAAACCGTACAATTCCATTGTATTTTCCG
This sequence comes from uncultured Treponema sp., assembly GCA_963539665.1. Classification (GTDB taxonomy): domain Bacteria; phylum Spirochaetota; class Spirochaetia; order Treponematales; family Treponemataceae; genus Treponema_D. Next base: position 24,498 of record CAUTOX010000014.1, on the reverse strand, counting down.
TATGGTTGAGCCATGTGAAAACGCGAGCGGAACTGCCTGTCGGCGGCAGCTCATCAAGACATACGTCCGGCACCGTTACAACCCATTCAATGCCGTGCGTATCGATAAAAACCTGTTTCGGCAATTTGCCGGTAATAATTCCCGAAATGCTGTTGAACATGGGCAGATTATAGCAAAATGAGTAGACCGGTTCTAGGCGCACCAACACCCCGCAGGCTCTTTACCCACTCTGCGCATTCCCTTCCTGCTACAAGCCTGTCGGAAAATCGATAAACATCGTCCGGATTCCCGTTTCTGCGGCAAGTTTTTCCATCACAAGCTGCACACCGATGGTTTCCGTTTGGTAGTGCCCGCCAACAATCACGTTGATGCCGCATTCTTTAATGACATGAAAGTCTTCGTGCGAGATTTCACCAGTAATATATGCGTCAAGCCCCTGCATTGCAGCCTGCGCCGCATCTTCTCCCGCGCCGCCTGAAATAATGCCGACTGTTTCAATCGCAGCCTTTCCAAACGGCAGTATGCGAAGCGGTTTTTCTCCGGGCTTCAACGCCTTTGCCGAAAGAGAGCGAATAGAAAGCGGCTCTGGCAGCCTCCCCTTCACCCCAATTTTCATGCCGCGCCATTCGCCGAACGGCTCCGTATCCGTGAGCGCAAGACGCTCAGCAAGTCCGTAGTTATTGCCGTAAGGATTGCATGCATCGAGCGGCAAATGACAGGCATAGAGCGCAAGGTCATTTTTCACAAAAGCTGCGACCCGTTTATACTGGTGGCCGGTAAGTTTTTCACAGTCGCGCCAAAAAAGCCCGTGATGCACAAAAAGTAAGTCAGCCCCCGCCCGCGCAGCAAGCGTCGCCGTTGCCTCGCACGCATCAACAGCAAACGCAACGGTCTCAATCTGTTTTGCGTCCGCTTCTCCGTTTTCAATTTGAATACCATTTTGAGACGGATCTGCCGGATAATCTTCAATTTTCAAAAATGTCCGAAAATATGCATCCAATTCATGTAGCGTCATGCGTTCTCCTTATTTTTTTGCGTCAGAGCCGATTCGATTTGCTCGGCAGTTGTGCGCGCCATTTGTTCGGCAAAATCGCCGCTCGTATTTTTTTTAAATCCAAGATACGTGTGCAAGAAGGGATCGGTTATTTCGATACATCCCCACCCCGCGCTCTGGTAGTCGGCGCACATAGTCAGCATGTATGCGCCGCCCCCTTCATCCGGATGCTGCGTCAGAAAATCCTTTAGCGCATCTTCAGCCATCCAGTCTCCGACCACGAAAACCGGCGCATCTTCCCCGTTTTTTTTCACAAAATCCCGTAGCGTTTCAAGCTCTTTTAGCGAATTGAACGAAAAAAAATCTTTCTGCGCTTCAAATTCCGAACGCTTCAAAAGATATTCCAGAATCATCGCCTGCCGCCTGAAAATCCGCATATTCAGCGCATTGCGGTACCATTTGACATCAGGAGCGTAAAAATCTCCTGTGTAAACGGTGTAGCCCCGTGCAGAAAGCGCATACAAATACGGTTCGTAGTGCAGGCTGTCCGCTCGTTTGTCCGAAACAAAAAGCACAACCGGTTTTCCGTCATCAGCTTTTTGCAGCGGACGATACACATACAGCGCTCCGCTCGGCACGGAAAATGGCGCGGCAATTTCAACGCCTGACGATAAAGCGCCGCTGACAAGGATCCGCTCCCGCTTTACCGGAGTTTTTTTTCGTCCAATGTTAAGCGGCCGAAAATAAATCAACGCGGCGCCCGTTGCTGCGGCTAACAGCATGACGAGGACTGCGCCGGTTTTAAATGCCGCACTAAAATAATCGATAAAAAGCCCTGCGGCAAAACGCTGCACGGCACGGAAATTCGTAAAAAAAGAGAGAAGCGAAAGCAAAAAAATTACAACGGAAAAAATATCAGCATTCCACGCGGCAATTTGGAGCACGGAAAGCGTAAGGCAAAGAGGCGCAAGCAGCGAAAGCGAATCGAGCGCGCCGTACCGGACAAAAAATATGCGCGATGCATTGAAAAGCAACAAAAAAAGAATCAGAAATTCTCCCAGCGCAGGATGTATCATATTAAAACCTCAAATACGGTAAGCCGCAGGTTCCGTCGTTTCGCCGATTTTCAAGCGGCAGTCCCGTCTGCACAATGTTTTGAAAATCAATAATGCAATCCGATTCCGATAGAAATCTCGTAGGCGCTCACATTCGACCGCCATTCTTGATTCAGTTTCCCTTTAATCCACGGCATCTTTCTGCTTAAATCAAAGCCGATGCTTCCGCGTACCTGAATCCCCTTCCAGCGAAGCGGATAGACGAGAACCTCAATTCCGCCCGCCCAAAAGCCGTCCTTATACGAAAAATTCGTACCCGTTGCACGGTTTTTAATGAACGCAAAATCCATAAACGGAGAAAGCTGCATTTCCATATCAAAATAATGCGCAAATGGAATGCGGCGGATGCCCGGAACTTCATCCCAATGGATCTTAAAAAGTCGGACGGGCGCATCGATATTCATGACAAAGGCCGCAGGCGTTTCACACGCCTTTTTATCCGCATCGCTTCCGCCCTCTCCGCTAAAATACTGGTCGTCTCGAATGCCGCGGAGACGCGGGCCGACATTCACGGTACTATTAAGATAGGCCGCGGCATATGCGTCGGCTGATAATCCGACATACGGAAACGCCTTATACGCCGCTATTTCTCCCGTTATGCCCGGAGAAAATGTATAGGTATGAAAATTGTACGTAAAACTTTGCATCAAAGAAACGGAAATACCATTGCGGAAATTGCCGCTCCAGTTGACGCGGGAACCGGAAAGCGTATGCCCGATGACGCCTTCCGGCCCTAAAAGGCTCGTGTTTTTTTTAGAAATTCCGTCAAAATCCCAATGGAATGCCCCTTTGACGAACGGCGTGTAGTAAATATTGCCCCAGCCGATGATTTTTTGAATCAAAATCGGTAACGATATTTTTGCCGATTCAGTAAAATACGTCCCATCGCCGTAATGTATTGTGCTGCCGTTTATCGTTTTGTCTTCATACGATAAATCCCGCGTAAATGCCTGCGTAAATTCAAAGGCGAGCGGAAACTTTTCAAACGGAAGGAAACACTTAACTCCAGTCTGTACATCCCATTCAGGCGTATGGTCGCCGATTGTGTAGGAAACCTTCATATTATTTGCCCACATTGAATCGACTTTTCCCATGCGGAATGGAAGATCAAAATTGATGCCGAAACCGAATTGATAGCGTACCGGCTTCGTTTCATCTTCCGAATCCTGCACTGCCGCAAAATCAAAATTAGCGCTCATCGTTTCCATTGAGCCGAGAAAATTCGTGTCTTTTGCTTTGAGGAGTATCTTCAAGCCTCGATTTGAATCGTATTTCGGAAAGGGCGTTAAGATAAAGTGCAGGGAATTCTTTGTCCGAATCGACAGCGTTACCGGACACACGCCGTTTGCGTCGGCATCCTGCACGGTAAAATCTATATCGGCAGTTTCAAAAGCCCGCGTATTTTCAAGCTGCTGCTTGCAGTCGGCAATGTAGGCCATAAGCTCGTCTTCATCGGAAAAAATCTTTTGCTTATCGATTTTGACCTTTCGTTCAAGCGCATACCGGCGCGTTCGGCCGGTAATATCATAGTGGACGCCGGTAATCTGGTAAGAAGCCGCGGACAGCAGCGCGGTAACGGAAAAAAAAAGGAAAGCGGCAAGCAGATTTTTTTTCATCAATACGCACCCTTGCCTCTCAGGACAACCCAAACCGTTTTGATAATAATCCACAAATCAAACCACACAGACCAGTTTTGAATGTAATAGGTGTCAAGGTTTATACGCTCTTCGTACCCGGTGTCCGAGCGGCCGGAAATTTGCCACATTCCGGAAAGGCCCGGCGTTACCGACAGAATATAATCAGCGTTTTCGCCGTATTTTTCCAGTTCTTCTTGGGTAACCGGGCGCGGGCCGACAAAACTCATGCTGCCGAGCAAAATATTAAATATTTGCGGCAATTCATCAAGGCTCGTTTTTCTAAGGAATTTTCCAAATTTTGTTACACGCGGATCGTTTTGAAATTTCCGCTGCGCTTCCCATTCGCGGCGCATGACCGGATCGTTTTTCAAGATTTCTTCAAGCATTTTTTGCGAATCTATAAACATCGAACGGAATTTCCAGCATTTTATCTCCATTCCATTCTTCCCAACGCGCTTATGACCATAAAAGATCGGCCCCTTCGATGACGCTTTTACCCCAATCGAGATAAAAAGCAGGAGCGGCACGAGGAGCGGGAGAGCGCAGACGATGAGCGTCAAATCAATGAGCCGCTTTACAATGAGGCTGCTTTGCCGCGTTAAATGATGAGTGGAAGAAAACCCGACAATTCCGCCAATATCCCGCAGACTCAACGTGCTCGTAAAAATATCTTGTTTTCTCGAAATAATAATCGTGTATCGAAAGCCGGTCATAATCGGCCGCTTCTCCCCTTCATAATCGCACACAATCGCAACCTTTATTTTTAGTTGCCGAATCATCCGCTGCACGTCCTCTCCGTCGGGAAAGACGGGAATATCGCCGCGCATTGCAGTTTTTGTTGCCGCACTATCGATAATCAGTACCGGCCGGTAGCCAAGATTTTTCCGTTTAGTCAGCCGCTCAATGACTTCATCGGCGCTCTTATCAGTCGTGTATACCACCGCCGGCACCCCCCACCAGCGAAAGCGACCGAATAAGTGCCGCGCAAGCTCTCTTGATGCCGGCAGCCACAGCGCACTAAAGGGAACGGCAAGCATAAACGCAAGGACGACTCCTTTTTTTGAGCTGTCGCGTAAAATTCCCTGTGTGATTGCAATTAAGGTTCCGCCGCCGCTCTGTAATACGCTGTTGATGCAAATACCGATAAAACAAAACATTGAACAGATAAATAACTTCCGCACCTCGTCCGATGGAGATATCATAATGCCCGGATACAAATCCGCCCCATAAAAAACAATCAGAATCAGCGGAAAATAAAAGCTATAATAAATGAAGGAACGAAAATTAATCCATGAGGTATTGATGCAGTTTACGAAAAGAAACATCAAACCGATGCAGCACAAAAGCGCGGCCATATCGGAAACGGCAAGCATCATACCGGAAAAAAAAGAGCTGGTTCGATTTTTGTAAGCCTTCTTGAAATAAGCGTTGAACTCGGATGGGGTCATGAGGGCGTATTCTAATAGAATCGATTATTGCTGTCTAGGAGCCGCATTGACTCACGTAAAGCGAACCGACCAAGAAGCGGCGCATCGGACAAAAAGACGGCCGAGCAGCATTTAAAGCGCACACAAAAGCAGTAGACAAAAAAATACCGGCTAAAAAAGCCGGTACGTACAATTACTCAGACATCCCCGATGCACTGCATCTGGAGCATCTGAGTACATCACGTATTCTGCCCAATGCCCAACACTTCGTTGAGCTGGATATTTCCTTGTGCAGTAACTACTTCTTTTGTTATTTCGAGCTTTTTATTTCCTTCAATGCTTGGAATCTCATACATAATATCGGTAAGAAAATGTTCAACAATCGAGCGCAGCCCACGCGCACCCGTTTTCTGTCGGATTGATTCGTCGGCAATCGCTTCAATTGCATCGGTCGTAAAGGTGAGATCAACGTCATCCATTTTAAACGAAGCTTGGAACTGCTTAACGATTGCATTTTTAGGTTCCGTTAAAATTGAAACAAGATCATCTTTTGTCAACTCTTTGAGCGCGACGGTAATTGGCATACGTCCAATTAGTTCCGGAATAATGCCGAATTTCACCAGATCATCGGAAGAACAGAGATTTAAAAGATTCATACGCTCTTCTTCAGTTACCTGCCCCACGTTCGAACCAAATCCCATCGTCCTGTCAGCGGTGCGTTCTTCGATAATCTTGTCAAGTCCAACGAATGCGCCGCCTAATATGAATAAAATATTTGTTGTGTCGATTGCAAGCAGCTCCTGATTCGGATGCTTCCTGCCCCCTTGCGGCGGAACATTGGCAGTCGTTCCCTCAATAATTTTCAGGAGCGCCTGCTGCACCCCCTCGCCGGAAACATCGCGCGTAATTGAGGTGTTTTCGCTTTTGCGAGAAATTTTATCAATCTCATCGATAAATATAATGCCGCGTTCGGCTGCGGCAATATTTCCGTCCGCCGCATTTATCAACTTGAGTAACACATTTTCGACATCTTCACCAACGTACCCCGCTTCCGTAAGCGTCGTCGCATCGGCAATCGCAAACGGCACCTTTAATTTCTGGGCGAGCGTCTTTGCAAGCAAAGTTTTACCGGAACCCGTCGGCCCAATCAAAAGGACGTTTGATTTTTCAATCTGAACTTCATTTTCCGACTTTAATGCCTTTGAACGCGACATCCGTTTATAATGATTGTATACGGCAACCGACAAAACTTTTTTTGCGCGATCTTGTCCGATAACATATTGATCAAGATATTCTTTAAACTCTTTGGGCTTCGGCACAGAATCCATCTCGATAGGAGAAAGCGACTCGTCTTCTTGCTCAAGAATACTCTTACAAATATCGATGCAATTTGCACAAATATGGATATTGCCGTTAGGAGTTGCAACCAGCTTCCGCGTTGCATCGCCCGGTCGGCCGCAAAAGGCGCAGATTAACGGATTTTTACCGAGTTTCACCGTTTTTTCCTCCCGTCCATGACATGATCTACGATGCCATAGGAAAGCGCATCTTGCGCCGACATATAAAAATCGCGTTCCATATCAAGCGCAACCGCATCCTCCGTTTTTCCGGTGTGACGCGCAAAATATTCAATTGTCAAACGCTTCAGCCGGAGTAATTCCTTTGCCTGAACGGAAATATCGCTTTCTTGCCCCTGAACGCCGCCCCACGGTTGATGGATCATCACGCGAGAAGACGGAAGCGCATAGCGTTTGCCTTGCGTCCCGCCGGCTAAGAGAAAAGCCCCCATGCTTGCCGCTTGTCCGAGGCAAATAGTTTGCACGGCGCACTTGACATACTGCATAGTATCGTAGATTGCAAGCCCCGCCGTAACAGAACCGCCAGGCGAGTTAATGTATATGCTTATGTCTTTTTCCGGGTTCTCCGACTCCAAAAACAAAATCTGCGCAACAACAATGTCCGCAGTTTCATCTCGTATTTCGCCGTCAACAAATATAATTCGATCTTTTAAAAGACGCGAATATATATCGTAAGAGCGTTCCCCATTGCCGCTTTTTTCAATGACATACGGAACTAAAATATGTGATTTTTCATTCATAACAGTATTGAATCCTTATCGTAAAAAAATAACAAGCGCGGCACGAGCGATCATACGCTTCAAAGCCGCTTTGCCGCTTTAGTTTGAGACGGCGCGGACAACCGATTCTGAAAATCGCCCCGAATGCCGTAACTTATACCGTTTGTATGCAACCAGTTTCCTACCGTACCGGTAATCCGCCGAATCTATAAAGTTTTAAGCTGGAAAAGCTCCGCAACAGTCATGGAGTCGCCTTTTTCAACTTTTACTTCCTTATATAATTCCTCGTACAGTTTTTGCTCTTTCGTGTCGTCAATTAAATATTCTTTAAAACGCGGATCCGCATAATGTTTTTTCACTCCATCAAGAGTGTCATCGGATTCATCTGCAATTTTTTGGCACCGCGCTTCAATCTCATCCGGCGTAACAGCAATATTCCGCTCTTTTATCAGATGATCGACAATGATGCGACTTTTTAGCATTTTCTCACTATCGCCTGTCCAGCTTTCAAGCATAGACTCTTTCGTCTGCCCCGATGCGGCAACAAGTTTTTCAAGTTTATCGATAGAAGTTCCGAGTTGCTGCGCCATCATCCGCCAGCGCCCGTCCAATTCCGCTTCCAACATTGACACTGGAAGATCAAAATTATTTTTTTCTATTAATTGTTCAAGCAGCGTATTACTTTTTAGCTCCTCAATCTTTTTGTTTTTGGCCTGTTCCATGCTCTCCTTGATATGCTTTTTCAGGTCATCGAGCGTCTTGTATTTATCGCTCACATCTTGCGCCAACTCATCATCAATTTCAGGGAGTTTCCGTATTTTTATTGCGGCTACCGTTACGCTCATTTTTTTCGTTTTTCCCGCAAGCTCCGCATCACTATCATTATCATCGTATTTTTTTACAATCTGTTTTGTCTCGCCCTTTTTCATACCGATTATTTCATCATCGATTTTATAAATATTCTCGCCGGTACCCACAGTGAAGATGAAACCGTCTCGTTTCGTCTCCGCAATTTCATTCCCGGCCTCATCAAGTTCGCTGTAATTAATCGTAATAATATTGTCGTTTTCTACAGATTCGCCATCTTTTTTATCCATAACGACCGCATTCCGCTCTTGAATTGCTTTTAATTCTTCTTGAATTTCTGCATCGCCGATCTTAACAACCGGTACCTTCACAACAATTCCTGAAAAATCCTTAATCGAAATCTTCGGAAAAATATCGTACGTTACTTCATAGGTAAAGTCTTTTTCTAAATCAAAATCCGGAGCCTTATCCATAACTGGCTGTCGATACGGCAACGGTCGGTTTTCCGTTTCTTTTTCAAATGCTTCGTTCAGGGATTTGTCGATCAGCTCACTCATCGCATCCGATTTGAGGGCATCACCAAATTTGCGCTCAAGAACAGAAGGCGGCACGTGCCCTTTGCGGAATCCCGGTATAAGCGCATTTTTAACATATTTTGCAGTAACTGCCGCATATACATCTTGCACATCCTTTTTTGCAACCGTTACTGTCAATCTTACAGATGATTTTTCAAGATTGGTGAATTCCTTTGTGAGTTTCACGTTAAAGCTCCTGACATTTATTTCAAGTAAAAAAAAGCGATTCAGATTGCCCTGAATCGCCTGCTTGTGTAAGCGGAAAACGGGAGTCGGACCCGCGACATCCACCTTGGCAAGGTGGCGCTCTACCACTGAGCTATTTCCGCAGAAGTTTACAGCGCTTACTGGCCGTGCGTGTAAGCGGAAAACGGGAGTCGGACCCGCGACATCCACCTTGGCAAGGTGGCGCTCTACCACTGAGCTATTTCCGCGTTTTAAATCCTTATTTATAAATAAGGATTTGAAACACTACATTGCTTCAACTTCTATACAATGTTGAATTTCAATGAGCGGAAATATAAATTATATGAAAATATTAGTCAATATATGAAAAATGTTTTCTGCGCATTGCACAACAAAGCTTTCCATATATTTTAAATCAAATTTTCTACATTGCAATATGCGAAAAACGGTATAGCTACAAAATTAATTGAGCGCGGATTATAATGCAATTCCGCTATAGGATAAACCGCAGTATGACTATTTTTTCATCTGAACCAGAAGTTTTCAAATAGGCTTACGAGCGTTTTATCCCATTTACGGCAGAGGAAAACACGCTGCCCTGTTTCCGTGATGTTTGGGGCAAACGGCTCGAAGAGACGTACACGCAATACTGCAAGTTATCGGACGATAACAGTCGCTCGGGCAGTCTTGTAAACGCAAAATGGGCGCGGAACATACGCACGGAATGCAACTTTTGAATCATTCCTATTTATTATCCGCTTATGGAAAACGGTTTTCATTATTTTACAAGTCTTAAAATTGGGAATATCTATAAATGCTCAAAAAAACTTGTAATTTTTTCTTAAAATGACATCCCCAATTCAATCGACCTGTTCTGAAACGGAAATTTCCGAACAGGTTTACTAGCAATAGCAACTTTCCAAAAAATTGATTTTTTGGGGGGCTATATTGCAGGCTGCAGGGGTTTCATCACATTTTTCTGCACGCTCCGAGTACGTACGCACATCCTCTTAGCCAGACGGTTTTCGTGCGGCAGGCGTTTAGTATTCTGAGCGGATGTCTTCATGTATGGGGATGACGGCGGCGCAGATGAGGTAGCACAAGAAGCTAAAGCCGCCGAGAAAGATGGATATGACCCATACCAGCCGGATGATGGTTGAATCGCATTCAAAATAGTCTGCAATGCCGCCGCAGACGCCGAATATTTTTTTATCGGCGCGGCTTCGATAAAGTTTTCTTTTCATCGTTTTCCTCTTGTTGTATTTTGCTGTTCGCAAGAATTATATCTTCCGCTTTGCCGTTTTGTAAAGCGCGGGGGGCGTAAGCGCTTTCAACAGCTGCCGTCCGGATACGGAGCAAGGCTCCTTCTTCAAGCCTTTCGGCGGCGTAAAGCAGCGCGCTATGGCCGTCGCATACCCAATCGCGGAGCGTGCCGTCTTCGCCGTCGATTAAAATCCACGAATCCGGCGGCAGCTTTTTACAGACGGTATCGGGCGCGATAACTTCAATTTCGTCTCCGGTGCGAATCATGTTGAGCGGCGTAAGCGCGTACAGGGAAAATCCGTCGCGGCGTTTTGCGATGCGGCGTTTTCGTTCCGGATGCGCAGCGTAATCGCGTTCTCGTGCGGCGCGTGCGGCAGGGTGCATTGTTTCAAGTTCCTGTAAAAACGCAGCTTCCTGCCGGCTCCCTGCCGAAAAAACGGCGTCGGCTTCCGATTCTGAGAGCATACGCCCGACTTCTGCAGCAAGCGTGTACGGACTATCGGCGGCTCCGCTGACCGTTTCATCCGCATCGGCATGACTATAGTAGAATCCCGTTCCCGACTTCCGGTGGCTGACATTTTCAAGTTCTTCGACAAAGGGGCGGGCCTCCTCCGCGCTGATAGTTCCGGCCAACGCATCGAGCGCTTTCCGGTAGGCGCGCGTTACGAGCGCAACGTAATAGACGCTTTTCATGCGCCCTTCGATTTTTATCGAATCGATTCCCGCTTTCTCCATGTCGGCAAGATGGTCAATCATGCGTAAATCTTTACTCGACAGCACTGCCGTAAAATTGTCGCCTTCATAAACCGGAAAATATTCATCAGGACGCTTTCTTTCTCGCAGTACAAGCGCGCCGCTTTCTGCAAGCTGCTCTGCCTGTTTGCGGTCGGCAAGCACGTCAAAATCCCAGCGGCACGTATGCGAACACGCCCCCGCCTGTGCGCTCCTTCCGGTCAGATAGGCGCTCATCAGGCAGCGGCCGGCATAGGCAATGCACATCGCGCCATGCGCAAAGGCTTCAAGCTCCACGTCGGGCGCGGCATCTTTGATTTCCCGAATTTCTTTAAGCGACGCTTCGCGGCCAAGCACGATGCGGGAAAATCCAAGCGACCGGTACATTTTTACTGCCTCGCGATTGATGCAGCTTGCCTGCGTGCTGAGGTGGAGCGCGGCGTTCGGAAAATGTTTTTGCAGAATCGGAACAACGCCTAAATCCTGAATGATGAACGCATCGATCGGATAGCATTTAAAATAATCAATATCGGAAAGCAGCTTGTCGAGGTCGCGGTTATGAAAGGCGATGTTGAGTGCGCAGTACAGCCGTTTTCCGGCAAAGCGCGATTTTAGTTCGGCGACTTTTTTATATTCGTCCTCGTAAAAATTGTCCGCTTTGACGCGCAAAGAAAAGCGTTTCAGTCCGATATATGCGGCGTCCGCGCCGTAAGCGTATGCGTAATAGAGTTTTTCGACATTTCCGGCAGGCGAAAGCAGTTCCATCACGCCTCCGAGCGCAGACTGTGTTCAAGGCGCGGCTTATTGTCGAATCGCTGACGCTGCGATCCGGCGCCTTCCGAACCGCAGATAATTTGAGAAAACACATCGAGCGCATCGTGCGCTTCATCAAGGTATTCGTCCGCCATCTGAAAAAGGTGCATCATGCCGTCCCACACGTCAATCCTGCACAGAGAACCGTTTTCCTTGAGCAGGGCGTCAAAGCGTTTTGCATCTTCCAGCAGCGCTTCCGTCCCGCCGAATTGCATATACACCGGCGGAAAGTCCATAAGAAGCTCCGGAGCTGCAAAAAGCGGCGAGATAAGCGGGTTGTCGAAATTCCCCTGATAGGTGTACGCCTCTGCGCTTTGGCGGAGGCAGTCGCCGCTGATAATGCCGTCGTTTATCTTTTTGCCGGTTTTTAGCGGAGAGCTGTCGCTCAAGTTGAGCCACGGGCTAAAGAGCGCGATCTGCCGTACGCATTTGCGGTAGTGTTCCCGCAGATTCAAAACCAGCGCAAGCGCAATGGAGGCGCCCGCTCCATCGGCGGCGATAATAACTTCCGGCAATTCATCCTGCGCATTGCCGCCTGTTCCATCCGAATTTTCATGCTGCAAAAAAAGGTTTAGCGCAAGCTGTTCGTCGGTAAAGAGCGCCCGAAATGCCGTCTGCACGTCTTCGATTGCGGCAGGGAATGGGTATGCGGGAGCAAGGCGATATTCCGGCACAATGACGCGACTGTATGCGCGGTTTGCAAGCGTTGCGCAAAACGAGCGATACGCGCTCCGCGACCCGCCGACAAACGAGCCGCCGTGCACGTACAGCGTTACCCGTTTGGATGAATGCAGTTCGGGCACGAGCACGTCGCACAGTACGCCGCCGTAGTTGCGCTCGTTATTTTCAACGCGATTCGGCAAAAACGGCGCGTAGAACGCTTCTTCAATTTTTGTTCGGAATGCGTTGACATCGATTTTTGAATTGTAGGAAAGCAGCCGCAGCTTTTTGAGCGCCGCCTTCCGTTTTTCCGCTTGAAACATGGCGCAAGTATAGCAAATACGGGGGCATTTTGCTACATTACGGCCATGCCGATAAAAATAAACGAAAATCTTCCGGCGTTCCGCATATTGGAACAGGAAAACATATTTGCAATGACGGAAAACCGCGCGTTGAATCAGGATATCCGTCCGCTCAAAGTGGCAATCGTCAATCTCATGCCGTCAAAAACCACGACGGAAACGCAGCTTTTACGCCTTCTTGCAAACACGCCGCTGCAAATTGAAATCGCCCTCATCCGCATGGAACAGCACGTGTACCGGCACATCGGCGAAGAATACCTCGATAAATTTTATATTCCGTCAGGCGAATTGCTAAAGCAGCGCTTTGACGGGATGATTATCACCGGAGCTCCGGTTGAAAAACTCGATTTTACCGCGGTTGACTATTGGTCGGAACTGTGTGCGGTTATGGATTACGCAAAAGAAAATGTTTTTTCGACATTGTATTTGTGCTGGGGCGCGTTTGCCGGTTTGTATCACCTGTACGGCATCCCTAAGCATCCGTCGGAAAAAAAGATTTTCGGCGTTTTTCAAAACGCCCGCATGACGCTCCATGATCCGCTTTTACGCGGCATTGACGACATCTTTCCCGTTCCGCAGTCGCGGCATACGACGCTTGCAGAAGGCGATATTGCCGCGCATCAAAAACTCGTAATTCTTGCAAAGTCGGAGGAGTCGGGGGTAACGCTCATCAAGTCCGCTGACAACCGAGAAGTTTTTATGACCGGCCACCCCGAATACGACACCTGCACCCTTTCCGATGAATATTGGCGCGATAAATCAAAAAATCTTTCTATCGAAATCCCGAAAAACTATTTTCCGCACGACGATCCGCGCCGCCCGCCGCATTCCTATTGGCGCAGCGCCGCGCATTTACTGTTCAGCAACTGGCTCAACTATTATGTCTACCAAGAAACCCCGTTCAATTTTACCAAAGAACGAGCGCACGGCTCTTGATGCGCGGCCGTTTATACAAAACTGTAAAATGCTAAAACTCGGTGAAAAAGTGAATAAAAAGGTCATGATAGGCGGCAGAGCTGTTTTTCGGCAGCTTTGCTGTTCATGTATTTTAGAATTCAATACCGAAGGAAAAATAATACGCGGAAAACGCAGCGGCGGTTTTGAACAATGGTATGAATATGACGAAAACGGAAATGCCGTTCACTGGAAGACGAATACCGGCAGCCAAGCGCGGTACGAGTATGATGGCGACGGCAATATGATTTGCTGGATAAACGGCGACGGAAAAAAAACGCGGTATGAGTATGATAACAGCGGCAATATGATTTGCAGGAAAAACGGAGAGGGGAAAGAAGCGCAATACGAGTACGATGCAAGCGGAAACATGATTCATGCAAAATGCAGCGATGGCTCTGAAACATGGCGCAGATATGACGGCAAAGGAAATATGATTTACGAAGAAAGCTCCGCCGGTTTTGAAACGCGGTATGAATACGATGGCTGCGGACATAAAATTTATGAAAAAGGCAGCGGCGGTCTTGAAGCGTGGTACGACTATGACCGCTTCGGAAATGAGATTTTCTATCAAAACAGCGAGGGCTTTGAGCGGCGGACGGAATACGATGAAAACGGACGCATCCGGTATGAAAAAATAGTTTTTATCGACGGCGCATCAACGGAAACATTTTACGAATACCGCTATCATAAAAACGGCGCCGTCAAGGAACAAATAGAATGGGAATGTTTTTAAGCGGTTACGAGTTTTCGGTCTTGCCTGCGTCAAAACGTGCGTCAAAAAACATCAAGCCATCCGGTTCGCCTGCGTGTTTCATACGGATGGCGCCGGACTCACGCTTACAGGCGTCGAGCGCATCCAGCTGCAAAGAAGCGCTTTGTAGTCCGTAAGCCTTTCTGCACGGACGATTTGTTGGCGGAGAGCAGCTCCGCCGTGCATACCTTTTGAATAGGCACAGAAGCGTTTTCGCATTTCGAGGCAGGCGGATTTTTCGCCAATGTCCGCGATAAGGCGTTCAAGCTCCTTGAATCCGGTTTCGATGCGCTTTGCCGGCGCAATTTCTTCGTATTTTCCTTCGGTCAGCAGCCGGATTGTCTTATCAAAGATAAACGGATTACCCATCGCGCCGCGCGCAAACATCACGCCGTCGCACCCCGTTTCTTCAAGCATCTGCTTTGCATCCTCCGGCGAAAACAAATCCCCCGAACCGAACACGGGAATCCTGCCCTTGAGCAATTCTGCAAGCGCTTTTAATTTTGCGCGGTCAGCCTTCCCCTCATAGCCTTGCGCACGGGTCCTCGGATGGAGCGTAACAGCGGCGCAGCCTGCATCGGCGGCGGCAAGAGCAGCTTCCTTCCACGTGATATGCGCATCATCCCAGCCGGAGCGGATTTTGACCGTTACGGGAACGCTTCCGGCCGCGCGTACCGCCGCTTCCGCCACTTTAAACAAGCGTTCCGGCTCGCGGGTAAGCGCGGAGCCTGCGCCGGTCTTAACGATTTTTGGAACCGGACAGCCGCAATTAATGTCGATACATTCGCAGTGCGTTTTTTGAAGGACGATTTCTACAGCGGCCGCAATACTTTCCGCTTCCCCGCCGAAAATCTGAACGCAATACGCCTTTTCATTCGGCGCGCGGCGCATCAGCTCCTCCGTCTTTTGATTGTTACGCACCAGCGCTTCCGCCGAAACCATTTCCGTGCAGGTGAACGCAGCTCCGTACTCAACGCAGATGGAGCGGAACGAGCGGTCGCTATAGCCGGCAACCGGCGCAAGAAAGATGTTTCCGCCCAGTTCCAGCCGTCCGATTTTTACCGGATGGAACAGCATCACTCCTCCGGTAAATTGAAGGCCTTGCAGCTATTTGCCCAAAGCTGCGCGGCGACTTCTTCCTGAGGCAACTCCCGAAGTTCAGCAAGAAATTGCGCGGTAGCAGTCAAATACGCCGGCATTGTCCGTTTTTTGTTGCGGAAGTCGGACGGAATCATAAATGGGCTTTCCGTTTCAATAAGAATTCGGTCAAGCGGAATCTTGAGCGCCGCCTCGTGAAGATTATGCGCATTCCGATAGGTGAGGTTCCCTGCAAAAGAAAAATATACATTCATCCCCATACATTTCTTTGCGTATTCAACATTTTCAGAATAGCAATGAAAAATTGCGCCGGCATCCGGAATGCGCTCGCGGAGCATATCGTATACATCCCGCCCCGCATCCCGATTATGAATAATCGCCGGCCGATTGTATTTTTGCGCAATTTCAAGCTGGGTAATAAAAAGCTCAATTTGCGAACGCTTGTTTCCAAATTGCTTGTAATAATCAAGCCCCGTTTCACCAACGGCAACAACATTCGGATACGTCAAATATTTTTCGATCTTTGCCGCGTAATCGAAGCCCGGAGCCGTAACTTCCGACGGCGCAACGCCGACTGCATGATAAATGCCCGACACCACCTTCAGCGCCGGATACACCCGTTCAAAATCGTGGAGACTGTTATTAATGCTCATGATGCGCGTAACTCCGACCTGTTTTGCCTGTTGGATAACGCGCAACTGTTCAATAGGATCATCGTATATAAGCCCGATGTGGGCATGAGTATCAAAAAACTGCATGGCTTTCTTCCAATAGATTATGATAGAAGACAGGAACGTCTCACAAAAATAACACGCTTTTCGGCATAAAGATAATATAGGACGGTATCGATGTCAACCAAGCATTTGGGCAGGGATAGGAGGATGCAGGAGGATCGTTTCAATTCGTTTTAAAAGAAATCGGAAAAATAATTCTTAATTGTATTTTTCCCTGATTGGGGTATAATAAAAAGCATATAAAACTATATAAGTATTGGGGTTGGTCATGGATATTATTTTTATAAACGGAGCGTATCTTGTCGCAATTCTGTTTTCGTTTTTGATTGCGGAGCGGCTTGATTTTACGCAAATTGGCTACCCCATCGCATTTTTAGCAAGCGCGTTGACGTTGCTGTTTTATGCGTTTAAGGCAAAGCGCGTTAACCGGCCGATAAAAAAACCGCTCATTAAAATGCTTTTTTTCGGATGCGCGGCAAGCATCATGAGTTTTATTACGCTTATTGCCGCAAACCGGCCGGCAGGTCTTGTTGCATATACCGCTTTTTTCATCTGCATCAACGGGAGCCTTTACTATCTGCTTGACTTTTCGATTGTCTACACCAATTACCGGCAAAAGTTCCCGTTTCTCAAAAAGATTCTGCTTGCGCTTTTTGCGGCGGACACGCTTTCGCTCCTTATAAATATTTTTACCTGCCACGTGTTCGACATAACGCAAGTCGCATTCGGCTCAGGGATGAGCTATATCATCCTTCAGAAAATGCCGTATCAGCTGCACCTGTCGCTGTCGTACATCTCAGCCTTTCTGACGGTTATGAGCCTTGCAATAAAAAGTCTGCACTCTCCCCGCCTCTACCGCAATAAATACCGCGTGCTCCTGTATTCGTTTGCCGCAGTTCTTGTTTTGGACGCGCTCTGCATCTTTTTGCAGGAGCCGGTA
This sequence comes from uncultured Treponema sp., assembly GCA_963539665.1. Taxonomy (GTDB): domain Bacteria; phylum Spirochaetota; class Spirochaetia; order Treponematales; family Treponemataceae; genus Treponema_D. Next base: position 7,370 of record CAUTOX010000014.1, on the reverse strand, counting down.
AATTATTCAGTCGCTTTTTTCGGCTTACTCGGCGGGTGCTTTTCGTGGTTTTCCCTCTATTATACGCCTAAAAAACTCCGCTCCATCGCCATGAATCTAACCGTCGACTCGATGAAAGACGGGGTAATTTTCTTTGATGCCGACGGCAAATGCGTCTATCGGAATACTGCGCTTCAAGAGATGATCAAAGAGTATGCGAAAATCGGCGTGGACATTAAGGAGGCGCTTGAAAAGTGGCGCGGCAGCGGGATTTGTCAGCGGACATCGGGCGATTTTAATACGCGGCACAATTTTGAGCACCGTTTTTCGGCGGACGGAAAAAATTACTGCCTCGACATTTGGTTCAACAACCTTAAAGAAGAAGGAAGCGACCGGCATTTAGGCTTCTTTTTTACCGTTCACGATAAAACGCAGGAAGAAGACCGGATAAATCACGACCGCTTTTTGGCGACGCACGATCCGCTGACCGGATTATACAACAAGTCGTATTTTTACCAAAAAGCGAAAGAGACGCTCGAAATGGATGCGGAAACCGATTACCTCATGCTTTGTTCCGATTTTTATAACTTCAAGCTGATCAACCGGATGTTCGGGATGGAAACGGGGGACAGCTTTTTGCGGCGGACTGCGGAGATGATTCGGAGCATTGCCGCCTCCGATGCCGTATACGGCTACTTGAACGGAGACCGGTTTGCGATGCTGGTGCGGAAAGATTTGTTTTCCGAAAAGGCGGCGCATGAGGCGATGGAGCGGATTGAGCTCGTCGATAGCGCGGTTTTGTACCCGGTCAACCTTTACATCGGCGTGTATGAGATTACTGACGTAACGATTCCGGTTTCGGCAATGTGCGCGTATGCGATTACGGCGATGAAGACGGTCAAAGGGAGCCTGAAAAAAAAGATTGCCTACTATGACGACAGCCAGCAGGCGCAGTCGGTGCGGGTGCGGAAACTCATTGAAGAATTCAAATACGCGGTTTCCATGTCGCAATTTAAGATGTTTTTGCAGCCGCAGTTTTCCGCAGACGGCCGAATGATTGGCGCGGAGGCGCTCGCCCGCTGGATTCACCCGCTTGACGGAATGATTCAAACGGATGAGTTTTTGCCGATTCTCGAAGAAAACGGCCTCATCAGCGAGCTCGACAAGGTAATTTGGGATGCGGCGGCCTGCCAGCTAAAAAAATGGCAGGACATGGGGCTGAATTGGTACATATCCGTAAATGTTTCGCCGGTTGATTTTTGCCGCATCGATGTGTACGAGCTTTTGACCGGTATCGTAAAAAAATACGGCATTTCGCCGAAAGCGCTCAGAATTGAAATCTCGGAAAGCGCAATTTTGATGGACATTGAACGGCAGCAGCAACTGACAGAACGGTTACGCGGCTTCGGCTTCGACATTGAAATTGATGCGTTCGGGCGAGGCTCGCTTTCTTTCAATAGTTTAAAGCAGATTAATTTCAATATCCTCAAAATAGACATGAGTTTCTTTGCGAAAACCAAAAATGAAAAACGCTCCGCAATCATTTTGCAAAATATTACCGAACTTGCAAAAGAACTCGGCATGAGCATTGTTGCAAAATTTGTCGAAACGCAGGAGCAGTTTGAGTTTTTAGCGCAGATCGGCAGCGACTGCTTTCAGGGATTTTATTTTGCAGAACCGATGAGTACGCTTGACTTTGAACATAAATACATGAGGGCCGGCAAATAAATCGTATGCCGCTGCATTTTGATTTTGAAAGAAAAATTGCCGCGCTGCCGATCTGTGCGCATCTGGATGAAATTACGGCGGCGCTAAAAAACTCCCCGTCCCGCTTTTTAATTCTGACGGCGGAAACTGCTGCCGGAAAGTCAACCGCCGTTCCGCCCGCCCTGCTGCGCGCTTTTCCGGGAAAAATCCTCATGCTTGAGCCGCGCCGCCTTGCCGTTATCGCGATTGCCAACCGCATCGCAGAGCTTTTGGGCGAGGAAGTCGGCAAAACGGTCGGCTACACGGTCTACCTTGAAAGCGCGCATTCTCCGGCAACCCGCCTTGAAATCCTGACGGAAGCGGTATTTACGCGCCGCCTGCAAAACAATCCTGCGCTAGACGGCGTAAGCGCGGTTATCATCGATGAATTCCACGAACGTTCCGTGCATACCGACCTTGCGCTCGCCTTTTTAAAAGAGACGATGACGCTGCGCTCCGATTTACACGCCGTCCTCATGTCCGCAACGATGGATTGCATTCCGCTTGCGCGTTTTTTGGGGACAAACGCCGAGCCTGCGCCCATCCTGCACATTGCCGGGAGAACATTTCCGGTCAGCATCGAATATGCAGGGAACATTTCGCCGGCGGAAGCAGTACGCAATGAGCTTATATATAGAAGAAAAAATCCCGACTCCGTTCATCCCGACTTTTTATCGATACTCGTCTTTTTGCCCGGCATCGCCTCCATCCGCCGCTGCCAAGAAGAGCTTTTTGCGCTCGGTATTCCATCTGAAGGCGAAGAAACGCTGACGCTGCATAGCTCTCTTTTCTTTGCCGAGCAAAAAAAAGTCCTTGCGCCGCCAGCGCGCGGCATTCCCCGCATCATCCTGTCATCGGCGATTGCAGAAACGTCGCTGACCGTGCCGTGCGTTTCGACCGTCATCGATTCGGGGCTGTCCCGCCTGAACCGGATGAACGTTTCTTCCGGCATGGAGCGGCTAGTAACCGAGCAGGAAAGCGTTTTTTCCGCCGAACAGCGCAGCGGCCGTGCGGGAAGGCTTGCTGCAGGACGCTGTATTCGCCTTTGGAACGAACATGAGCCGCGCGTACAGTGCGCTCCGCCAGAGATTTTACGAAGCGATTTGACGCAGCTCGTTCTTGAATGCTTCCGCTGGGGGATTTTTGAGGCAAAAATGCTTGAATGGCTCGATGCGCCGCCAGAAAGCGCGTGGAAGAGCGCGGTTATGCTGCTGACGGAGATGGGCTGCATTTTGGAAAACAAGATAACGGAGCTGGGGAAAGCTGCGCTTGAACTGGGGCTGCATCCGCGGCTTGCGTGTACGGCGCTTGCCGGAGATGTGCAGGCGGCAATCGACTACGGCAGTTATGCTGCAGCATCTCCCGAATTCTTGCGGCGTTGCGCGGCGGACATAAACCTGAGGCTTTCTAAGATTCCGAAGGCGTTACGCGCTCGGATGTCCCGCGAATATGCGCTGCTTGCAGGCTTTCCTGACCGGCTTGCGCGGCTTTCGGAAGATGGAAATTATCAGTTTCCGTCCGGCAGAAAGGCGCATCTGCAAAAAAAAGATGCGCGCGTGCCGCTGCCGCAGTGGATTATTGCGCCGGATGCGGATGCGGGAGAGACGGAAGGGACGGTGCATTCGTTTTTGCCGGTTACGGCGGAGTCTGCTGAACGCTGGATTTCCAAACGCGCGCAAAAAACCGTGCAAACAGTATTCGTTGAGGGGAAGGTGCAAAAGACCGAATACGTCGGCTATGGGAAAATCATTATGGCAGCGAAACGCCTGCCTGTTACGCCGGAAGATTATTGCGCTGCAATCTGCGCCGAAGTGGAAGCAAATGGGATTAGCGCGGTACCGCTCGGAGAAGAAGCGGAGGAGCTGATTATGCGCCGCAGCTTTTACGAACAACAAAAGCCGGATGCAGAGCGAAAAGCCTCGCGCGCGCATCTTGCATCCTGTGTAAAGGAGTGGCTTTCTCCTTTTTGCGCCGGAAAAACCGCGCTCACCGAGCGCGAAGTCCTTGCCGCCTTGCACTGGTATCTTGACGGAGCCGCGCTTGACGCAAAAGTTCCGACTCAGCTCGTCCTGCAAAACGGCCGGAACTGCCGCCTCCGCTACGAAATGCTTTCTTCTCCGCACGATAAAACGCAACGCGCCGTGCGTCCCGTTGCAGAAGTTATTGTGCAGCGACTGTTCGGCTGTACGGCAACGCCTTTTGTTTTGGGAATGCCCGTTTTATTTAAGCTGCTGTCCCCCGCGCGCCGCCCGCTCCAAGTAACCGATGACCTCGCCAATTTCTGGGAAAACTCATGGAAAGACATCTGCAAAGAAATGCGCGGCCGTTACCCGAAACACGATTGGGATTACGCTGGAAACGGCGGAAAGTAGCCTTCCGCATTGTCAAAAGCAAACTGAAACGAGCACGCTGCAAGAATCGATAAAGCAGGAATTTTCCGACAGTTTGTTCCAGTTACGCGATCAAAACTAAAAAAACGGCTTGTCGCCCCCTATTTATCATTCAGGCTCCGTTCATGCGGTGCGCGTCTTCCATTTTTGTTCGGCGATTTTTAGCAGCGTCTCTTTGGTATTTTGCGCAGGATCGTCAATGACGGTGTTGAGCAGTTCATTGAGCAGGGCGCCGAGTTCTTTCCCGCTGGGAATGCCGAGCGCCATCAGGTCTCTGCCGTTTACAGCAAGCGATTTTATATTGAGCGCAATCGAATCGGCCTGCACATTTTCAATTCGGTCTTTGAATTCAAGCAGAAGGCGGGCGGCAGGACTATCATGGAGGCGCACCGGCGCATTGTGCATTCCGTATATGTCGGAAAGCCGCACATCGAATAAATCTTCAACGTGTTCCGGCCCAACGCGCGAAAGAAATCTGCGGACAGCGGCATCTGTCCACGCGCTTTCGTAGTGGAACATATGATTTTGCACAAGGCCGCACACATCGGCAATCAGCGCATTCGGAAATTTCAATCGCTCAAGAATCGTCTTTACTATTTTTGCAGAATAGTTTTCGTGATTGTAGAACGTAATAATTTGACCGCATTCCGTCTCTTCTACCGCACGAGAAGCAGGTTTTCCAATATCGTGAAATAGAGCGGCAAGGCGGACGCGCAGCTTTTCGCGCGGCGCGCCGTCGCAGGCATAAAACAGGTGGTCAAGCACATCGAATTCGTGGCGGGCGCGAATATCTTTTTGCACGCAGCCGCGGCACTCAAGTAATTCAGGAATAAAGAGCGCAAGGATGCCGCTTGTTTCAAGCAAAGAGAGCGAGGCGGACGGCTTTGAAGCGGCAAGTATTTTTACAAACTCGTCGCGGAACCGTTCCATCGAAATCTTTTTTACGACATTTAAAATAGCCGCATCCGAAAGGGCGGACAATGTTTGCTCTTCTATTTTAAAGCTAAGCTGCGCGGAAAACCGAACTGCGCGAATGGGACGAAGCCCATCCTCTGCAAAGCGTTCCAGCGGAGAGCCTACAGTCCGGATGATTTTTGCGCGAATATCGCGGCTTCCTCCAAACGGATCTTCGATTTTTCCATCGCCGAGCGAAACGGCAATCGCATTCATCGTAAAATCGCGGCGCGCAAGATCATCGGTCAACGACGTGCCGAACGCAACGGAATCGGGATGCCGCCCGTCGGAATACGTTGTTTCTGCGCGGAATGTCGTTACTTCCACTTCATGCCGCTGAAAGCGCACCGTAACCGTGCCGTGCGCAATGCCCGTTGGAATAACGGAGCGGAAAATCCGCATCACCTCTTCCGGCCGCGCATCTGTGGCGACATCAAAGTCAGCGGGCGATTTGCCCATAATCATATCCCGCACGGCGCCGCCGACAAGGTATGCGCGAAAACCGGCTTTTTTAAAAAGCGCATTCATCTCGGAAAGAAACGGGGGAGTTTTTATTTTGTTCATACTGTTATCCGCCTCTCCCGCATAATACCGGCGCTTCAGAATCAAGTCAAAGCGGCGCGAGCGTTTCGCTCCCCTATTCAAAAATAAACGGTTCATTTTTTCAGATACGAATATAAGGGCATCCCGAAAAACTCGATTTTTGCGATTTTTTTAGAGATTGCTACGAGTTGTAACTCGCTGGATTATCGCGAGTTACAACATCGTATTTTCAAAGTTACCTCTAAAAACTGAAGTTTTTAGAGGTTCCCATAAAATTATTGATTGCCGGCGGCAAAACATACGCATATAATAGACCTGTTCAATAACTGCGGTATCGAACAAGTTTGATGGATAATTCCGGCGCTCGGTGCATTCCGTGCGCAAACAAAGGGTTGCTAAGGAGATTTCATATGAAGAAGTTGCGTTCTGTTTTTGTTGCGGCGGCTTTTGTTCCGCTCGCATTTCTAAGTTGTTCAAAATCCGGCGGGCAAAAGGCGGAAGATAAGGCGAACGAAAAACTGATTATTTACAGTCCGTTCACGGAGTCGATGATTACGCAGATGAGCGCGCTTTTTGAAAAAGAGACCGGCATTCAAACGGAATGCCTTGCAATGGGTACCGGAGATGCTTTAAAGCGCATCGAAACGGAAGAAGCAAATCCGCAAGCGGATATTTTGTGGGGCGGTTCAATCAGCACGATAAAGGGAAAAAGCAAGTTTTTTGCAGATTATACCAGCATCAATGAAGATTCCTTCTATGAGCCGTACAAGAATACCGAAGGCAACTTAACCCGCTTCGGCACAATTCCATCCGTCATAATGGTAAATAAAAACCTTATCGGCGGCATCCGGGCAAAAAGCTACGCCGATATGCTCAATCCCATGCTCAAGGGGAAGATTGCATTCGCCGATCCGCAAGTATCTTCATCATCCTTTGAGCATCTGGTGAATATGCTCTACGCAATGGGCGACGGCAATCCCGATAACGGCTGGGACTATGTGCGGAAACTAACCAAGCAGCTTGACGGAAAACTTTTAGGCGGTTCATCTGCGGTGTACAAGGGCGTTGCCGACGGCGAATACACAGTCGGGCTGACGTTTGAGCAGGGCGCGGTGCAGTACGTTGCAGCCGGTTCTCCGGTCGAGATTTTTTATATGGAAGAAGGCGTTATCTTCCGCTGCGACGGCGTGTACATCATCAAAAACTGCCCGCACGAAGAAAAGGCCCGCAAATTCGTCGATTGGCTTACCAGCAAGGAAGTACAGGAAATTATGGCCGAAACGCAAAACCGCCGTTCCGTCAGAAAAGACGTGCGCGATAATGCTTTTATGGCAAGCATGGGCACGATAAATGTCCTAACCGATGATGAAACAGTTTCTTCAAACCGCAAAGCCGAATGGATAAGCGCGTTCAAGGATATTTTTACAGAATAAACCTGTTCGGAAACTTCCGTTTCAGAACAGGTTGCCTTGAAATGCGATGTTCTAAATCGTGCTATTTGTGCGATTTAGAGCTCGTCGATCTGTTCGACGGAGCAGGTATCGAACAGGTCTAATAGGAGCGCGGGCAGGCGGATAAGAAGGCTCGTGATAGATAAAAAAGCACGACGCCTGCCTCGAGTTTTGCATAAGCAAAACTCGATAGAGGGGGCATGAAGACGGGCAGGCGGATAAGAAGGCTCTTGATAGATAAAAAAAGCACGGCGCCTGCCTCGAGTTTTGCATAAGCAAAACTCGATAGAGGGGGCATGAAGACGGG
>CAUTOX010000013.1:0-29483 GCA_963539665.1 uncultured Treponema sp. | reverse complement strand
AATCAAAATGGCATTTGACAGCGAATGAGGGAAGAAATAAGTGTGAATGCTAGAGGCGTATTGCCGCCGACAGGAGTTTCTGCTGGCGGCGGAGAAACGAGTTTGAATGGTAGAATGGTGTACCGCCAGCACAAGTTTTCTCGCGAAAACTTGCGGGAAATGGCGTTTTACATCGAGTGAGCGGAGAAACGAGTTTGGATGATAGAACGGTGTACCGCCAGCACAAGTTTTCTTGCGAAAACTTGCGGGAAATGGCGTTTTACATTGGGCGAGCGGAGAAATGAGGTTGTTAAGGATAGAATGTATGTTCCGCCAGCGCAAGTTTCTGTCGGCGGCAAAGAGATTTATTTGAATGCTGGAGTACTGCCTACGCCGACTTTGCGTACCGAAAACTTGCGAGAAATAAATTAAGTCCGCAGATAGCGTTTATTCTGCTGCAATCTGGTGCGGAGTCGAAAAGCGGGGTTTAGCCAGTCGGCATAAATGAGGATGATGGAAGGTTTGAACATGGAAAAAGATTATACGCTCGGTTTGTATGAAAAGGCGATGCCGGCTTCTCTTTCGTATGCGGAAAAGTTGTTGACGGCAAAGGAATGCGGCTTTGATTTTGTGGAATTGAGCGTCGATGAGACGGACGAAAAACTTGCCCGCTTGGATTATACGCACAACGAGCGGCAGGAATTGGTACGGACGATGTTCGATACGGGTTTGTTTTTTCGGAGTATATGCTTGAGCGGGCACCGGAAATATCCGCTTGGAAGCGCCGACGCAAAAACGCGGGAGCGCGGCATGGATATTATGAAAAAAGCGGTGGACTTGGCGGGCGACCTCGGCATTCGGATTATTCAACTTGCCGGTTACGATGTCTATTACGAGGACGGCTCGGAGGCGACGCGCGCTCACTTTTCGGAAAATCTCATCAAAGCAGTCGAATATGCGGCGAAAGCGGGCGTCCTGCTCGGCTTTGAAACGATGGAAACGGAATTTATGGACACGGTCGGCAAGGCGATGGCGTATGTTCGTGCAGTCGATTCTCCGTACCTTGGCGTTTACCCCGATTTGGGAAACCTTACGAACGCCGCCTGCAAATACGGCGCAAGCGTTATCGACGACATTGAAAGCGGCAGAGGTCATATTGTTGCCATGCACTTAAAAGAGACCGTACCCGGCAAGTACCGCGAAATTCCGTTTGGTACCGGACACGTGGACTTTGCCGCAGGCGTACAAAAAGCGCGCGAACTCGGCGTGCGGCGTTTTGTTGCGGAAATGTGGTATACAGGCTCCGCCGACTGGAAAAACGATGTAAAAGCGGCGAACGCGATGCTGTGCGGCGTACTGGATGCGCGATAAATGGGGAGCGGGCTGCTCGGCTGCGTTTTTCTCTGGCGGATGCGTTTGCCGCGCCGCCGAAAGAGCGTTTGCGCCTCCCCGCTTTTAGTTTTTGCAAAAAAGTAGACATTCGACCTATTTTTCACTAACTGGATCCCGCCCGCCCCGCCATTGAATTACGCATACGTCCTATGCTAAACTTATGCCTGTTATGGAAGACAATTTGAAAGAAACTTCGATTAGAGCATCGGAGGGAAACAACAGCGAAGAGATTTCGCTGATTGATTTGCTTGCAGTCCTGCTGAGATACAAAATACTGATTATCATCGTGCCGCTTCTTGCAGCAATTACGATAGTTGCCCTTTCTTTCGTCTCAATAAAGCTCGCGCCGGAAAAGTCTTTTTTGCCAAACGTGTATACGCCAAAAGCGCACATGCTCATCAATGATGAAAAAGCGGGCGGCGGAATGTCGTCAATGCTTGCAGGGCTTGCAGGACTTGCAGGCATTTCCGGTTCATCCGGGGGCGGGGGATATTCGATGAGTTCGCTTGCGCAATATCTTGCAAAATCCAATCCGCTTTTGGACGCGATTGTTGATAATTTCGCTCTACTTGAAAAACCGATATTTGAAAAATCTCGTTTTCCGAAGTCGGAAAGCCGCGACTATATTAAAGGAAAACTAAGCGTTTCGCTCGATGACGAAACCGGTGTTTTTACAATTTCCTTTACCGATATCGATCCGGTTTTTGCGCAGGAAGTCGTAAACTTTGCCGTTGACTGGCTGCAAGAACGCTTCGATGCGCTCGGTGTCGATAAAAATAAGATAACAAAAGAAAATCTTGAAAAAAATATCGCGCTCAGCTTTGAAGAAATTCAGAACTTGCAAAAGCAGGCGAACAAAATCGCAAATTCGGTGAATTACGGAAACGGCGCATGGTCTTTGCCGTCAATTTCCGTAAGTTCATCGAAGGTGCAAATGGAACTTGATGCGCAGCGAGAAGTATACAAGCAGCTCAAAACGCAGTATGAGCTTTTGAAAGTCAAAATGCAAAGCGAGTCGCCGGTCTTTCAGATTCTTGAGCGGCCGGAAGTGCCTGACAGAAAATCAGGGCCAAGTCGGGGGAAACTGTGCGTCATTGTCACGTTTGCAGCAATCTTTTTATCCGTGTTTCTGGCATTCAGCCTAAATGCCATTAAAAATATCAAAAACGATCCGGAAGCAATGAAAAAACTGCACGGCTAACGCGCAAATTCGTTACAATGACGAGTACAAAAGAACAAAATGGCAAACATGATGAGTAATCAGAAAACAGGCGGACAGGTAATTGTTGTCGGAGCGGGGATTTCAGGAATGGCGGCGGGCATTTATGCGCAAAGAGCAGGTTTTAAAGTAACCATCTTAGAGCAGCATTCCATTGCAGGCGGACTTTCTACCGCGTGGAAGCGGAAAGGCTACCTATTTGAAGGCGGGATGCACTGGCTTGGCGGCTCATCGGCCGCGCTTCCCCTACACGCTATATGGAAAGAAACCGGTGCGCTTCAGGAAAACAATCCGATTTTTATAAAAGATCCTTTTTACACGCTGATAAACGGAGAACGCACGCTGCGCCTCTACCGCGATACGCAGCGTCTTGCTGCCGAATTAAAAGCCTATGCGCCGGAAGACCGGATGGCGATCGAAGCATTGCGCCGCGATATGCAGCGTTTTCGTAGCGTTCATCTGGTTGTTGATGATATTCCATTCTTGAAGGCAAAGCGCCCCTGTCATCCGTCGTTTCGGGAATTGACCGCAATGCTTCCCGCCTTGCTGCGGCTGCCTTCGCTTACAAAGCGTTCCTGCATTGACTACATCAATTCCTTTCAGAATAAAGACATACGGCATCTGCTTTCATCTGTTGTCGGGCTTAGGTACAATGCGCTCTCGCTCGTGTACACGCTTGCATCCTTTGCGTCCGGCGATTGCGGATACCCAGAAGGCGGCTCGCTCCGCATGACGCAAAATATGGCCGACACCTTTACAAAGCTCGGCGGAAAGATTGTATTCAAAACGGCAGTTGAGCGCGTCGTGTGTGAAAAGGGCAAGGCGACAGGCGTTCTTGCCGGCGGACGTTTTATACCAGCCGATGCCGTTATCGTAACGCAAGATGCGCTAAAAGCAGTTGATACGCTGTTTGTCCCGCCGCTCAATGAAAAATGGACGCAGAAAATGCGGAGCCGCATTATTACCGAACAAACCATGTTCATCGGGCTTGGCGTTAAGGCTGATTTAAAGGATTTGCCGCGCGGCATTATTTTTCCGCTGGAGCAGCCGTTTTCAGCAGGCGGCCTTGAGTTCAATGAGCTCCGCATCAATAACTATGCGCGCTATCCGGAACATGCGCCGGACGGCTGCACGGCCGTGACCTGTCTTTTAATCGGCCCAAGTTACAGCTACTGGAAAGCGGCAAAGGCGGACGGCTCCTACCGGCAGAAAAAACAAGCGATTATCGAACGCTTCATCGCGCAGCTTACTGACTTTATTCCTACACTAAAAGATGCTGTTGAAGTTTCCGACATGGCGACGCCGCTGACCTATGAGCGTTATTGCGGCTCGGCGGAAGGCAGTTGGATGTCCGTGTGGGAAGCAGGCGGCAAAGCATTCGAGTTTCCTGCCAAATGCAAAAGCATTGACAGGCTGTATTTTGCAGGTCAGCGGATGATGATGCCGGGCGGCCTCCCGATTGCCGTATATTCGGGCAGAAAAACCGCGCAATACCTTTGCAGGGACTGGGGCGTTCCCTTTGTATAAAAACGCGCCTTTTGATACGGCCGGAAGCGTTGGCGGTACGATTTTTGAAAAACAATCGGCCGCGGTCTTCTAAAATAGCCGCCGTATCCGAAAATTGACACGAAAAAATCAATCAATCCGAACCGTGCCCTGCCGAATAACCGTAATATTCCCGTCAAACTTGACAATAGTTGAAGGCAGAGCGTTCGTTTTGTCGCCATCGTCAACGATAAGGCTTACATCATCTGTAAACTCGCGTAAAATTTCTTCTATATTAGAGAGAACGGCCTTACCGCTCCGGTTCACGCTCGTCGAGAAAATCGGTTTTCCGACTGCCTCAATGACATCCCGAAGCCACGCATCACCCGGACAACGCAAAGCGACAGAGCCGCAATGCTCTGCATCAGACGGAACAATGAGCGTCAGCGCACCGGGCCACAGCTTCAGCAGGCTTTCAGGAACCGCGCATGAAGTAAATGAAAAAATGGCATCCGGTTTTGCAATGAGTCTTATAAACGGTTTATTTTCATCACGCCCTTTTATGCGCCGAATCCGCTTGGCCCCCGCTTCATCGGCAACGGTAGAAAACCCGTACACCGTATCGGTCGGCAAGATGAGCGTCTTGTTTTCCGCAAGCAAAGCCGCGCATCGTACGCCGGAATTAGGATCAGATTTTCGGCATATCATACGCTCTCTCCTGCCTTTGTACATGCGAAGCTGCAGCAGGATAACGCTGCGCAATATCAATGAGGAGCATTAAAAGAAAAGAACACGCAAAAAAAAGCGCTCCGGTAATTTTGCAAATATGCTCCGGAATATAATACGCATCCGCACGTTTGAGCGCCGTGCCGGTATCATAAAGCGTTTTTTGAAACTGCTGCATTCCCGTTATCTTTACCAGCTTTTCGCCCGCGCTAACATAATCAAGCCTACGCGCATATGCTGCAATCACATCTTTATCTTTTAAGAGCGCCGTGTATTCAAGTTCCAGTTCCGCATTGATTTTCTGAATCGCTTCGGTTGCGGCGGCAATCTCTTTCTTCTGCGTTTGCAAATGATCGTACACGACCGCGCCATTCCGTCCGAATACGACCGACACAGACACATAGACGAGCGTACCGATAAAGGCGGCCGATAAAAACTTTATGTGAACCATTGTAGTTCATTATCGGACAGATTTGTATTTTCTGTATCTGAAAAATATGATATACTAAGGCAGTTGCATGAGGCATTCGCACGTTTTATAATGATTTGATTTTAGGATACCGATAAAAAAATATAAAAGCTCTAAAATCAAGAGGAATATAGTATGAGTGATTTTACAGATAATGCAAAAGACCTCGACAGTTATGGAGTTTGGGTAAAAATGCCGCCGAAAGGTATACAGGAGGATAACGCCCAAACTGCTTTAACAGGTCAAAATGCGCCGGAGAACACTCATGCAGAACTTTTGGGACAAAATACGGATGATGCAAGCGGTATAGGCGTAATTCAGCAAGAAAAAAATGATGCGTTGGCGGAAAAAGCTGATGCGGATAATGAGCCGAAAAACAATGCGCATCCGATTGAAAACGGTGAAACATCGTTTGAAAGCTTTGCGGGCAGCGATTTTTCAGACGGCATTGATTTTTCTGCGATAGAACAAGCCGCTTCGGCACAGGCGGATGGAGAGATTTCCCTCGATGATTTTCTTGATGATACATCAGGCTTTGCCTCTCCAGAAAAAGAAGACGATATACCGGATGACGCGCCGCTCGATATACAGGTGGATTTTAATACGCCGGAAGATCGCGCCGTTTCGCTTGAAGATATGCCCGATGATGACGATGCATCAGACGCGGATGCTGCCGACAATGCAAGCGACCTGCTTGGAGAAATGCCGCAGGTGGAAATCTTTTCAGACGATACGTTCGATGAAAAAATGAGCGCTCCCCCTGCCGTCAGCACGGAGACAACGGAAGTATCGCTTGACGAATTTTCGATTGATTCGGATGAGCCGACGGCGGCAACCGATTCTGAAGAAGTCGACCTTGCCGATTTTGGCATTGACTCCGATGCGGACGAAACGCCCGTAACATCGAATGTAAAAGAAAAAAAGTTAAAGGAAGTAATTGATTACGACCTTGCGATCTCAGAAGACGACTCTGCGCCGGCAGCTCCCGTAGCCGCCGTTACAGATGCAAATAATCAAACTTATCAGGACGAAGATATGACAGGACAGAACGAAAGCAGCGAAATGAACAACAAACTGCTTGAACAGCTTGTTGCCGAATTATCGGAACTTAGAAAAGAGATGAGCCTTCTCAAAAACGAATTTGCCGAATTGAAAGCTCATGCCCCTGCCGGAGGATCGTCGGAGCATACCGCGCCGTCTGACGAGTTAGATGGCATAACGCCAGAAGCTGAGACGGCCGTACAGTCTGAAAACACAGGCTTTTTCAGCAATGATGATGACGATGATACGATTGCCTTATCAGGCGACGAACTTGACAACATCATGAACACGGCGGATTTTTCCGATGCGGATGCAGAGGATGAGGGGACGGATGCTTCAACCGAAAGCGATTCGACAGACGATGCTCTAGCACAGACTGCCGAAGGAGCCGCAGCGTCGGAGGTCTCAGACTCCAATATGTTCGACATTACGGAGCCGGTATTCAATGAGGAGGCGGAAACTGCCGCAACAAAACCGGAGGCGGATGCTTCCTTTGAAAACGGCCTTTCTATTGAAGAAAATGATACTTTGGAAGAGCCGGATCTTAGCGCATTGAATGAAGAGGACGCGCTGCCTGATGAAATTGCGATTCCGCGCGTTGATGAAATTGCAGCAGAACCGCAGAATACGGATGACATTATGGTAGAATCTTCGTCTACCGATTTTATGGACTCCGTAAAAGATACGACGGATGCGCAGGCGGAATTTTCTGAAATGGATGATTTCAATGAACCGGAAGCGGCGGGCGATATGCAAGAAGAGCCAAGCGCGGCGGAACCACAAATGCCAGAAGAAGAGTCGGCCGCGCCTGCTTCCGATATTCAAAGCGATGCCGCGCTTGATGGCTTTCCGGATGATGACGAGCCGTCAATCAGCGATACCTTGTCTCAAGAAAATGAAGACTACCTGAAAGAAGATGAAGCGCTTGCCTCTAATGCCGACGATGATTTTACCGGTGAAGAGCCGATCGCTCCGCAGGAAGATATAACGGACGCAGACAACAGCTTACCGGATGATTTGAAGGAAGATGTAAAGTCGGTGCTGCTTTATATGGATCAACTGTTGGAAAATTTACCGGAAGAAAAAATTGCGGAGTTTGCAAAATCCGAACAGTTTATAACATATAAAAAGCTTTTCTCCGAATTAGGACTTGCCTGATTTTCGAGAAGAACTGTAAACGGGTAGAAACCTGCGATTCGATCCAGCCGATGGAATCACCGGTTTCTGCCCGTTTTTTTATGCGGTCAAAGCGGCGCTCCGGAAAACGCTCATCCCGATAAAAGCGCATACCGCAAATCCCTTGTAAATTAAGATGAAACCAGAAATTATTTTTTCGACGGCAAAGAACGGCTCAAAAATCTGCATGGGAAACGGCCTCCCCTTCCATTCTCGATACAATCCTGAACGGGAAGCCGAACAGTTTGCGGCATCCGTACCGGCTGATTTTTCGCCGTCATTTATACTCGTTACAGAGCCGGCGCTCTCCTATTGCGCCCATCATTTGAAAAATCGCTTTCCCGATACAAAACTATGCGCACTGCGTTATTGCAATGCGTTTTCTGGAACGGATTATTTATTTGAACGAGTGTTCATGCTTTCTGACATAAATGATACGGCGCAATTTGAAGACGCGCTCTTTTCATATATGGGCGAGGAGGGAATTTGCTCCTGCCGATTCCTTTCGTGGCTTCCATCGGCGAAAATATTTCCGGAACAGGATAAAGCGGCATGGCGATCGATAAAAAATGTCTTGCTTAAAAGCCGAGCGGCATTAGCGACGCACAGTTATTTTGCGCTCCGGTGGATTAAAAATGCCGTTTCTTTTTGTATGACGGCGCAACGAACGGCGCTCATACGGAGGGGAAGCGTTCCGGTCGTTGTTGCAGCTTCCGGAGTTAGTTTACAAGATGCGCTGCCACTTCTCAAAAAAATGCGGGAAGGCATATTTTTGATCGCCGTATCTTCTGCCGCTTTGCCGCTTTTTCATGCAGGGATTCAGCCCGATCTTGTCATTTCTACGGACGGCGGCTTTTGGGCGCATAGCCATCTTGAAATCCTTAAACACTATCCTGAAATTCCGCTTGCGCTGAGTGCGGAAGCCGCGTGTCCTAAAAAACTGCTGCGCATAAACACGATCATTCCGCTGGAATTTCCGGACGGATTTGAAAGCCGCATAGTTTCTGAGTGCGGTTTTCATTCAGTTCCTGCCGAACGCAACGGCACGGTAAGCGGCACCGCCTTACATCTTGCGCTTTCTATCACAGACAAACCCGTCTTTTTGTGCGGCCTCGATCTGTCCCCATCGCCCGGAATGCAGCACTGTCGTCCGAACCGGCTTGAATATAAGGGCGAGGTTCAGGATTTTCGCCTTGCGCCGAAGGAAAACCGGCTCACTTACGCGCGCTTTCATGCAGAATCGCTTGAAATTTATCGGCAGTGGTTTGTAATGCGGAGCAGCGCGCTTTCTCATCGGGTCTATCGCCTTTCAAATCGTTTTGTTTATCCGAACACGTTGGGCGCGATTCAGGATGTTGATTTTCATTTTCTGAAACAGAAAATCGAGGATGCCGATAAACTAACGCCGATTACGTTTGAAATATCAGAAAATGGAGGAGATTTTCCGGAACGCTGCAAAAAAATCAGCGCGTTTATCAATAAAAATGCGGATTCGGAGGAATGGCTGCACCAGCTTTTTCCCGCTGAATATTTATCGTGGAAAAAAAGCGCCGAAGGCCGGACGGAAAAGTGGGAAATTCTTGAACAAAAAAACCGGACGTTTTTGAGTCGCTTAAAAGAAAAACTCAATGCTTTATAAAGAAATCATTACGGCAAAAAACGGCGCCCCCGTGCCCGTGTTCAAAGACGGCAAACCAATGCATTCGCGGTATGCGCCGGAAAAAGAAGCGGAAACCTTTGCAGCCGGCATCAGCGAATGCGGCTTTTTCCTCATTGCAGGATTAGGCGGCGCCTTTCATATCGAAGCGTTGCAAAAACGATTTCCGGATTCAAAAATTGCAGTAATCGAGCAAAGCTGCGCGGATATCGATTTTTTAGAAAAAAACATCAGCGCGGTAAAAAAGCTCCGCGCTCAGCGCGGCATCCTCATTACGCCGTATGAGATGACGGAACGGCTCCTTCTTGAAAATTATCTTCCGGCGCGGGACGGAACATTCGCTTTTATCGAATATAGAAGCTGGGCGCTGCAAAACCGCGATATAATAGAAGATATTAAGCGTGTCATCGAGAATACGCTAAAAAAAATTGCGGCGGATTTTTCGGTACAGGCGAATTTTGGAAAAATCTGGCAGCGCAACATTATCGTAAACCTCAAGTCTATGCAGAAAGTCTCCACTCCATCCTTCCCGCTCGATAAAACGGCGCTGGTCGTTGCGGCAGGCCCCTCGCTTGATGCAAAAATCGATGCAATACGGCAAAAACGGGATGCGCTGTACCTCATTGCAACTGATACGGCGTACTCCGCGTTGAAAAAATACGGCATTTTTCCGGATGCAGTGTGCTCTTTGGACGGACAGCATATTTCACACGCACATTTTATGGCGAAAGCGAATCGAAAAACGCTTTTTGTATTCGATGTGTGCGGAAATACCGCCGCAGTAAAAAAGGCGGAGGAAGCAGGAGCGCCGCTCTTATTTTCTTCATCGGGACACCCGCTTGCATCGTATGCAGCAGGGACGCAGCGGACATTCCGCCTTCACTCGTTCGGAAATGGAGCAGGGACGGTTACCATCATGGCCGCAGATTTTGCGCTGTATGCAGGTTTTCCAAAAATTTTCGTTGTCGGCGCAGACTTTTCCTACCGGAACGGAAAAGCATACGCCAGAGGCACCTACCTCGACGAAATATACGCGAGCGTTCAAAATCGGCTTTGCGGCATAGAAGAACAATTTTGCCGCTTGCAGTTCCGCGCGCCGCTCATTCAACACGGAGATGTTGCTACCACCGAGATTCTGGAATCCTATCGGAACGATTTTGAATACTGGCTGAAGAAAAACGGCCTTACTTGGAAAAAAACAGATGATCTATACTGCCTTTCGCGGCGCAGCAAACAGCCGGAAGCCATAAAAACAGAACCGTTTGATTTTGAAACCTTTACGGAAAAACTAAAAAAAGACGCGGCGGATTTTTTTTCCGGCAAAACGGCCGGAACGAATGCGGAAATAGTTTCGCTCCCGTATGCCGCATTCTGCAAAAAGCACGGAAAAACGGCATCCTTTAAAAACTGCGTCAAACTTGCACTGGAGCGGATTCTTCAGTATACTCATTCACCATGAAGCGCAGAAGTATCACAATATATTCGGTATTGATTTCGGCGGTTTTGACTTTCTCTGTCGCTTTTCTTATCATAAATCTTGCGCTTGAATATTCGCATGGAGAGGAAAAGGCGGAACAGGCAATTAGCCGCATACAGCAGACGCTCAAAAAGAGCGGGAATTCTGAGATGCTTGCAAAAGCCGCAGGCGGTTTTCTGAATTATCAAGCAATTTATATCTATAAAAATTCCAATCTTATCTACGCCTACCCCTGCGTACCTGAAATGCGGCTAAAAGACACCAAGCTTATCAAAATATATGAAACGGACATTGCAAACGACCGCGCGTCTTATCGATTGAAGGCTGCGTTTTATTTGCTCAGTCCTTCTGCAATTTTCAATTACGTACGTTTTTCCTTTCTCATTACCATGGCGGCGACGCTTTCTACAGCCGCGCTCCTTATTTATTTGTCCTTCATGGATAAAAATAGTGAGCAAATGCAGCTCAGTGCAGAAACTGACGAAAGTATCGCAGAACCAGAAGCAGATGAGGCTTTATCAAATCTGCAAGATGCCAAAAATGAAACAGAGACTCCGCCAGAACCGGAAACAGCGGCGCCCGATGAAACGGAAACTCCCGCAACGGAAGATTCGGCTTTAGAAAGCGACGATGAAACGCCGACTGATACTCCTAATACGGCTCCGGTTCAAAATGAAGAGGAAAGCCCCCGACCGCCTTCCGACAGCGGAGAGCCGGCTGCTTTAGAGCATACCGATACGCAGGAAAATGCAGTTCAAGGCGAAGATACGCTTGATGTATCTTCCTACGAGCAAAATAGCGATGCGACGCTATCGGATGCGCATTACGATACGGAGCAGAGCGAAGAAACAAAAGATTTGTTTTCTCCGGTAACAGGATTCGGCTGGGAGCCCAATTTTAAGCTGCGGCTTGATAGCGAGCTTATCCGCGCGGCTTCATCAGAGCAGGATCTTTCGCTTTTCATCATAAAAATAAAAAATCTTGCATACACGGATGATATAACTGCAAAAATATCTGCCTATTTGCTCGATATATTCCAATTCCGCGATATGATTTTTGAATATGGAACGGATAGTTTTGCTGTAATTAAGCCGGATCTCACGATAGAACAAGCGGAATCGCTTGCCGGCGCCATACATACGGAATTAACAAAAATTTTCGCGGATAAACCTGAACTCTCCTGTTTTATCGGCATATCGTCCCGTTCAATTCGGATGTTGTCAGCAGAACGGCTTGTTATGGAAGCGGCTCAAGCGCTTAATCATTCAATGGAAGATGAAGAGTCTCCGATAACCGGATTTCATGTTGACATTGATAAATACCGGGATTTTCTCAACAATAATTGATAAAAAACTCGATGCAGAAAAGGAGAGGTGTTCACTCGGGCATCGCCCTTTGACGATGAAAGCCATCGGGGTATTAAAAGCCGCACGAATAAGATTCTAAAAAAAGGGGGCGCATAAAATCTATACGCGCTCGCCCTTCACTCCTCAACCAATCACATTCCGCTTGGTATGTTTTCACTCGCTTCTTCCAACTGCATCATATCTAATGACGATACCAGCCATTTTCGCGCTGCGCTTGGAAATATGTCGTACACCATAATAAAGTTTTTTGAGGCGGTTTGATAATCTGCCATAAAGTAATACGCTTCTCCAAGATAAAAACGCGCACGGTTTTCGACCGCGGGAGAATTATTTTTATTCAAAAAGCGTTCAAGCTCCGACGCAGCTTCCGCATAGTTTTTTTGTATAAACGTCGTCCGTAAAATCTCAAATAGCAGGAAATCGTCGCCTCCGTCCGGAGAAATTAAATCATCTTCAAAAATATGAGAATCACGTATAGCCGCCTGCGCTTGCGGCATATCCCCAAGATTCCGCGCCGATGCTTTCGCCTTAACGCTCATACTAACCTTCCGCGTACCGAAACCGCCGGTCAAATCCAAAAACGGCAAAGGCGTTTCCCGCATTTCCTCCGTACTATAGAGGCGTTCGCGCATGGATAATGCGCTGGCATTATTCTGTTTTTTCTGAGGAATTTTCAGATGCACCCCATTTACCGTCGCATTAATTGACGGCAAAATAAGATCCGTTGTCTTTCCATCCTGCTCAGCAACAACGGCATAATAGTAATCGCCATAAGTATTTACAGTGTCAGTCCACTCTGTCGTTTTCGCATTCAATTGCTTTATCGGCGCAAGCCCCCGAAGCTCATAAGCCGACTTGATCGGCCGAGAACTCCGGTACACCAGCAAGGAAGAAATACGCACAGACGAATCTGTCGGGAGCGTCCAAAATACATTGATTTTTGTATTACTTCCCGCCTCTGCGCCAATGCCGCTGACAATAGGCTGCTGCGCACTGATGCCCGCAACGGAAATCATCAAAAAGATAAAAATAAGTAATTTTCGCATTGGCGGATTATAAAACAATCGGCGAATATCTGGCAATAGAGGAAATGTCCGCATAAATGATTTTCCGAAAATCATGCAAACATCAACGGCAAAGTTTGACGCTATCGCTTTCAATATAAAAATAATCGAATCCGTCGGACGTTTGTCCCGTCTTAAATGTACCGGTAACTTCTATTTCCGAACCTTCAGGCGGATAGTCGGCGGGGTATGCGTGCTCGCCCTGCCACTTGAACTCAAGTCCCTGCTGACAGCACGCGGTCGCGTCGGAAATAACGACGGCGTAGACATTTTCGTTTTTGTCCATCGGGTAGACCATAAACTGACCGCGCATTTTTACCGTCTTGCCCTCAAACTTTTCCGGTTCCACAATCATGTTGAACACCTGCGCATACACCATCGTTGCGCTCAAGCGCGTAAGGTCAACGTCCGCACGGGAAGCGGAAGCTGCGCCCTTCCCAAAGGGGAAAAAGATTTTTTTAGCATGGGAGAGATCGTTTGCCGCCACGGATGCATTCGGATTTTTCTCAAATGTAAATGTCCCAGATGAAAAAAATGTCTCCGACGCGGAAGCCGCATTTGCAGTCATTTCTATCGTACTCTCTGTCTGCACCGCCGCATTTGCCTTCGTTTCCGGCACGGCAATCACTACCGCCGCAAGCGCGAGCGCGAAAACGGCTTTTTTGCCTCGAATCAATTTTCCTGCAAGCGCAAACGATAAAAATTCCGCAATATTGACTGCGACAATCGTTGAGCCGACCGGCGTTCCTGCAACAATCGCGACGAGGATGCCGATGAGCGCGCCTGCAACGGAAATAACCGCCGAGCAGATGATAACCGACTTAAAACTTTTAAAAACGCGCATGGCGGACAGAGCGGGAAAAACGACGAGCGCGGAAATCAACAGCGAGCCGACAAGATTCATCGCAAGGACGATGATGACTGCAATCAAAACCGCAAGCATAAGATTGTACAGTTCCGTCCGCATTCCGGCAGCGCGCGCAAAACTTTCATCGAACGTAATCGCGAACACCTTGTTGTACAAAAATGCGAACACCAGCAGGACAAGCGCGGACAAAATCACGCAGAGGTAAACTTCCTCTTTTTTGAGCGTCAAAATCGAAGTTGAACCGAAAAGCGTGCTGCACACGTCGCCGGAAAGGTTTGAAGACGTTGCAAAGACGTTCATCACAAGGTAGCCGAGCGCAAGCGCACCGACTGAAACCATCGCGACCGCCGCGTCTCCTTTAATCTTGGCGTTCTGTCCCGTCCGCAGCAGCAGCACCGCGCACAAAACGGTAACCGGCAGCACAAAATACATATTGTTGCTCAAGTTCATCACCGTCGCAATCGAAAGCGCGCCGAACGCCGTGTGCGAAAGTCCGTCGCCGATAAATGAAAACCGCTTGAGCACCAGCGTAACGCCCAAAAGCGACGAGCACAGCGCAATCAGCACGCCGACCACCACCGCGTACTGCACAAACGTAAATGTAAAATAAAGCGCAAGTTTTTCAATCAAAGCGTGTATCATTGTCAGTCTCCTTTTTTTATAAAAAATATCGCGAAGCGTCGCGGAATGCGCTTAGGGAGAGGGAGGCACCCCCTGTTCAGAGCAGTGCCGGCAGCGGTGAACATAGTTACAAGGTATAACGAGTTTACCGCCGGCGGCAGTTTTGCAGGCAGCAAAACTGCAAGCGGACAGTAGACAAAATATTCTTATAAAATAAAGTTTAGTCTGTCCGCCTCTCCCAACAAACACCGATGAACAGTCAACCACTCCCGTTAACCGCTCATTGCTGTTCGTTGTTTCTCCCGTCTGCAAGTCAGTCATACCTGCAAAACCAGTTCATCCAGTGCGCCGCCTCATACCGTATTATGCAGTTCAGCGCTTCCGGCGCCATCAGACGTTAATATAATCTGATTTCTTTATGATTCATTTCCTGAACGACAGCTTTAAGCAGCGTTTTTGTGTGCTTTGCGCAATCATACACAAAATACGATAATTTTTCTTCGGCGTACTCCGTAAAAAGCAACTCGTTTTTATCAATCAACGAAACCGACATAACTGAAGACGAGATTTCTTTTAGATTTTTGCCGTTGTAATCGGAAACATAAAGCGAAATATCATCTTCGCTGCTCAAAACTTTGTCGTTGTTCGTATCGCCTTTGATGACGGCATAAATATTACATTCATGGGAATACGCATAAAGTTCTTCGCTATCGCGAGAAAACTCATACTTATAAATAAAAACATTCGACGGGAAAAGTTTGAGTTCTTCCTGCCCGTCGGATTTTACAAAAATGAAATTCATTATTCCGTCGCTGCCGCCGCTTTTTCCTACAGCATTTGAAAATCCCTGTCCCGAAAAACTTTTGCTTTCCGGAATATATATGTCCTCCGCTTTTATTGCAGAACTTTTTACCGCAAAAATATAAAAGTCATTGTTTTTGGCAGAAAATTCAACATATTCTTTTATTTTACCGGCATCGTCATCTTCAACGACGGTAATCTGCGGAGTTTTACGGCTCCGGCGGTATGCCATGAATTCATTAAGCGCAAGACCGATTAAAAGCACGATTCCCAAAATCGAAAGTAAAAAAACAAGTAGAAAGTCAGCTTTTTTAATAAACTCAAAAGATAATTTTTTCATTTCATTCCTCCGTAAAGACACGAATTGCCGTTTTTAAGCAGATTTTCAAAGCGAAGCGACAGAACACAGTTGCAAAAAACGTACAGCCGGCGCACCGACAGCATTCTAGATTAAGCCTGTTCTAAAACTTCAGTTTCAGAGCAGGTTACCTTGAAATACGACGTTCTAAATCATGCTATTTGCACGATTTAGAACTCGCCAACCTATTCGATAACGAAAGTATCGAATAGGTCTATTATTTTAAAGCCGCTTTTAAGACTTCAAGATTTTTTTCCATAACTCCAAGATAGGTTGCGCCGCCGGCAATATCCTTTGCGGTCGTCGCCTGCATGGAATCCATAGCAAGAACGTCGCGTTCGCGTTTGCTTGCCGAATTTTTTATAACAGTATCCGGAAGTTTGCCGTTTGAGTTTTCAATCGTCAAAACGGTATTGAGATTCAACTCGTCAACCTTTTTTGAAAGGAAGGCGACTGTTTCAAAACTTGCTTCCGATTCCGCCGAACAGCCGGAGAACGCCGCATAGTACGAAAGCCCGTAATCGTCCACCAAATAGCGGAACGGAAATCGGTCGCAGAACAAAAGCGTGTTGACGGAAGCCGCCTTTACCGCCTTTGCGTATTCTTTATCCAGCTGACTCAACTTTGCGCTGTAGGCTTTCGCGTTGTTTTTATAAACGGACGCATTTTGCGGGTCGAGTTTTGCAAGTTTGTCAGCAAGAACGGCAGAAAGCGTTTTTGCATGGCGGAGCGAAAGCCACACGTGTTCGTCTTTTTCCGCTTCTCCGTGATGGTGGTGGTGATGTCCACTGCCGTCATGCCCAATCATTTCGTCTGCAATTTCATCGCCGTCAAGTCCTTCCGGATAATACGTCGGCCAATGTTCCATTTCTTCGGAAAGGGCGGCAAAACTTTCGTTTCCGAAATACAAGTGGAAATGCTCGGGGTGAACGGGCGCAATTTCGTGGTCGCTGAACTGAATGTATTTCGGCGCGCCGGTGCTTGTGTCCGCCGCTTCAAAGAAGTAGCGAACGCCCTTGTTACCGGGCTTGTAGACGTAAATCCGGTAGCCCTTGTAATTGTACTTTGAAGAAGAGACTTTGCCGTTTTTCACAAACGTTACAACGCCGTTTTTAATCGTGATTTTTTCAACGTCGGTTTCGTAGCCTTTCGTGTAGTACGCCTTGTATTCTTCCGCCGTTTTTTCGCCGGATTCCGCCTTGTGTTCCATGACTTCATCAAGCGAACCGTCAAGCAGGTACGGATAGACGGACTGCCATTCGCCGTCCCAGTCGGAAAGTGCGCGGTCTTTTACTTCGCTGTCGTCGAAAGTCTTTTTGTGGCTGTGCGCGTGGCGCTCGTGTTTTTCAGGCTTCAAGCCGGAGAGCATAATCCACTTGGAATACGGTTTTTCCGCCTTTACCAGCACGCGGTACCAGAGTTTTCCCTCTTCGTCGACCGGATACAGCGCGCCGTCAACCAATTCAAGCGTAACGCCGGATTTAAGCGTTCCCTTTTTCGTTGCGTACTTAAAGATTGTCGCCAATTTATCCGCGCTGTCGTTGATTTCATCTACAAGGTCATCGACGGTTTTATTCGGGTTGGAAGATTTTGTGCTTATGGAGAGCCCTTCGATTTTTTCTTCGGCGGGCGTTTTGTGGTCGTGTCCGTCATCTTCGACCGTCTTAAAGCCGCCGAGCGAAAGGTTATGAAGTTTGTAGTCGCTTCCTGTACGCTCGATAAGCGTCAAATGCACTTCGCCCTCGTCGTCGTGCGCGTGGCTTGCCGTGTCAAGGAAAATTTCCGTTCCCTGCGCGACGCTGCCTTCAAACTCCGTCAAACTGTCTTTTAAGAACGCCTGAAAGTCCGCCGCTGCCAAAAGCGATTTTACGAATTCCGAGCCGAGTTGATTTTTAACCTGCGCTTTGACTTCCTGCGAAAGCGTCAAACCTGAAATCGTTACGTCTTCGTGGTCTTCATCATGGTGATGGTGTCCGCCGTGTTCGTGATGGTGATGCTCCATTCCCTCAACTTCCGCTTCATCTTTGACCGCTTCGCCGAGTTCTTCCAGCAGGTTGACCGCAATCATGTTTTTGTTCGTCGCCTGTGCAAGGGCTTCCTTTACCCAGCCGTCCGACTCGCCGCCGACATAGACAAACATATCCGCCTTGGAGATTTTTGCAATATCCTCAACTGAGGGACTGTAACTGTGCAAGTCCACGCCGTTATCAAGCAGCAAGTGAATGTTTACGTTTTGGTTGTCGCGTCCGGCGACTTCTTTTACCCAGTCGTATTCGGGGAAAATCGTGCATACAACGTCAAGTTTTTTTCCGTCTTTGGCTGCCATTGCCGGAGCCTTTTTGCAGGAAACCGAAAGTCCTGCAATCATTAACGCCGCAAAAAGCGCGGCACAATATTTTTTCATTTTCTAACCTCTTTGTTTTTTGAAAATCTGCGTTTTCAAGTCTATCAAAATTGAATTCCGCACAGGACGACAGGAACAGACGTCCTTGCGCGCGGGATTTGAGGTTTATTCAAGCGGTCAGTTTTATTTTTCGCGAAATAGGCGTGTCATGCGCAAAAAACGCGCGTACATAAGAGACGGATTTGAGGGGTTTTACGAAGCGCGTACGCACGACGAGGACAACCGCCGCCGAAAAGCCGAGCATGACCGCGGCCGATACTTGCAGCAACGCACAGACCGGACATTCTTCATGATGAGCATTACACCGCTCATGCTCGCATTCGTGATTTAATTCGTGCGCTATATACAATATCGAAAAAAACATCGAACAGCCGAGCAGCGCCGCTGCCGCCGCCCCGATGATTTTTTTATGCAACTTTACAGACACATCCGCCTCTTTATCGGGGGCGTGTATACGATATATGGAAAGAAATGTCAAATGCAGCATCGCTACAGAGCGCCGTCTTTGATTAAAAGCTCGTACACATCAAGCGGGGATGCGGCTTGCAGCAAAGATGAGCGCAGCGCGGCATCCTTGAGCTTGGCGCTGAAATACGAAATCGTCCGCAAATAGTATGAATGCTGGCTGTACGCCGCGGCAATCATCAGTAAAAGCCGCACCGGCTCATTGTCGATTGTTTCAAAATCCAAAATAGGAGTCCGCGCAATTCCAACGGCCGCAACAAGATCTGTTACGGATGAAAGCCGGACGTGCGGCAACGCAATGCCGCGCCCAACTGCGGTGGACATCAACTCCTCGCGCTTTAAAATCTCCGACAAAAGCTCATCGGCGCGTTTTACTTCTGGAGCAGTTGCAAGCGACGCGGCAAGTTCGGTGAGCGCGGCCTGTTTCGTGTCCGCTTTTATAAAGACAATCCGGTTTGGCGACAGAATGTTTTTTACATGAGCTGCTTCATTGCGATCTTTTTGTCCGGAGCTTGAAGAAAGCCTATCATTTACCCAGCCGACAATATCAGTCTTCTTAAATCGCCAAGCTGTACCGATTTTTCCGGCAGGAATCTCGCCTTTCTGCGCCCAATCGTAAACAGTACGCTCCGACACGCGCAAATACTTTGCAACCTCTTCGATTGTTAGAATCTCCTCATCCATCATCATAATCTCCGGAGAAAAATACTTTGCATACTATGACATAGCATACGTTTTGCTGTCAATATATAGAAATAGATGCAGATTTCATACATTTTACCGTTTTTTCCGCAGATAAAACAAAAAATATGCCGCCGCCGGAAACATACTGAACATTCCGCATAACGCGCGTATCCTTTACGCATCCCCGCTCCCTCATAACAAGCTCCCATTAAGAGCGCCGCAGCCCGATACGGCGCACTTGCATAAAAATACAGCTGTGCGTATATTTGAACCATGATACCAGAAGATACAGAAGTAGATATTCTTGCAGACGCGCACTCCGACGCAAAAACGGTTACTGAGCAGATCCAAGCCTCCCTTTCGTCAGAACATCCATTACAGGACGATGTTGCATTAGACGCGGAAGAAAGCGAAACGCGCACGGACGGCAGCGCAGAGCCTTCTGAGCAAAAAAGCGAAGACGAAACAAAACATACAGAAATTATTTCCTCAGAGCAGACGCTGCCAAACAAGCTGCCGATTATTCCCTTGCAGGGGCGGCCGATTTTTCCGGGTATCTTTACGCCGCTGATGATCAATGCGCCGGAAGACACGCGGCTTGTCGAACAGGCTTACGATGGCGACGGCTGCATCGGTATCGTTATGCTCAAAAACGAAGAAGACGAACCGACGGCAAAAGACTTGCACCGCATTGGAACTGCGGCGCGTATTATAAAGAAGATAAATCTTCCTGACGGCGGCATAAACATCTTTATCTCTACCTTAAAGCGCTTCCGCATCCGCCGTGCGCTCCACTCAGCATCCCCCATTGTCGCGGCCGTCGATTACCTCGACGATGAAGAAGACGCCACGTTTGAAGTCAAGGCGCTTACGCGCGCGCTCATTAGCGAAATGAAGGAAATTAGCGAAAATAATCCGCTTTTTTCCGAAGAGATGCGCCTCAACATGGTGAACATCGACCATCCGGGAAAAATAGCGGACTTTATCACGTCCATCTTGAACATTGACCGGAACGAGCAGCAACACATTCTCGAAATACTCAATGTTCGCCAGCGCATGGAGCAGGTGCTCGTCCACATAAAAAAAGAGCAGGAGCTGCTCCGCGTACAAAAGAAGATTCAAAATGAATTGAATGAAAAGGTCGAAAAAAGCCAGCGCGAATACTTTCTCCGCGAAGAAATGCGTTCCATTCAAGAAGAGCTTGGCACGGATGCCGACGGAAACGCGACGGACTACCAAAAGTTCAAAGAGAAAATCGAAAAATTCAATTTTGAAGGCGAAATTAAAGAGACGGTTGACAGCGAACTCGAAAAATTTCAGCTCACCGAACCGAATTCGCCCGAATATTTGACATCCCGCAACTATCTTGAGCTAATAACGCAGCTGCCGTGGCTCGACGACGAGAAAACGTACTACAACATGGAAACGGCGCACAAGGTACTTGAAAACGATCATTATGGGCTTGAAGATGTCAAAAAGCGCATTATGGAATATCTTGCCGTCAGAAAGCTCAAAGGGGACAACAAAGGTTCCATTTTGATTTTGGCGGGGCCGCCGGGCGTTGGAAAAACAAGCGTCGGGCGGTCAATTGCAAACGCAATGAATAAGCCCTTTTACCGCTTTAGCGTGGGCGGAATGCGGGATGAAGCGGAAATTAAAGGGCACCGACGCACCTATATCGGCGCAATGTGCGGAAAGATTATTCAGGGACTGAAAATCACGCATACCAAGTCGCCGGTATTTATGATTGACGAAGTGGACAAGATGGGGCAAAGCCATCAAGGAGATCCGGCAAGCGCGCTGCTTGAAGTGCTTGATCCGGAACAAAACGCATCCTTCCGCGACAATTATCTGGACTTACCGTTCGATGTGTCCAACGTCTTTTTTATTTTAACGGCCAACACGCTCGATTCGATTCCAGAGCCGCTGATTGACCGCGCGGAGATTATTCAGCTTTCCGGCTATATTGATCAGGAAAAAATCGAAATTGCGCGGAAATATCTCATTCCGAAAAATCTTGAAAAAAATGGGATGAAAAAAGGGCAAGTAAAGTACACGAAGGCAGCGCTCCTACGCATTGCAGAAGAATACGCGCGGGAAGCGGGTGTGCGGAACTACGAAAAGAGCCTTGATAAAATTCACCGGAAGATTGTCGCTGCCGTTATGAGCGAAGCGGATAAAAAATATATGGATGCGCTCAAAAAGGCGAAGGCGGAAAAACTTCCGAAAGAGGAAATCGAAAAAATCAACAACGCCGAT
Organism: uncultured Treponema sp.; assembly: GCA_963539665.1. Classification (GTDB taxonomy): domain Bacteria; phylum Spirochaetota; class Spirochaetia; order Treponematales; family Treponemataceae; genus Treponema_D. Next base: position 7,971 of record CAUTOX010000013.1, on the reverse strand, counting down.
TTTCTCGATACGTCCAAGACGTTTGAAATTGATGCGGGCGACCTTGAAAAATACCTCGACAAACCGCTGTTCGATGAGAGCGAAATCAAAAAAGCCAATATTCCGGGCACGGCGATCGGTCTTGCGTGGACGAGCATGGGCGGAGACACGCTGCTCCTTGAAAGCGTCGCCTTTCAGGGGAAGGCCGAACTGATTTTGACGGGACAGATGGGAGAGGTGATGAAGGAGTCGGCGATGATTGCCATGAACTGGGCGAAACGCCATATCCTTGAAAACGGCATAAAAACCGCCGATTGGTTTGAACGCACGTCCATTCACCTGCACATCCCGGAAGGTGCGACGCCGAAAGACGGGCCGAGCGCGGGCATCACGATGGCAACGACCTTCGTTTCGCTCTTTTCCGGAAAGACGATAAAGCCTGCGCTTGCGATGACGGGAGAACTGAGTTTGACGGGGCAAGTGCTGCCAATCGGCGGGCTTCGGGAAAAAACCGTTGCGGCAAAACGCAGCGGCATCAAGACGATTATCATTCCGCACGCCAATGAGCGCGATCTGGAAAAAATTCCTTCGCACGTCAAAGCCGGCATTCGCTTCATTCCGGTTAAGCGGGTTGAAGAAGTCATTGAATGCGTCTTTCTGAAAAAATAAAAACGCAGGCGGGAGGCGCGGCCTGTTTTAAGCCGCAGACCGCCGGACAACGCTGAAAAAATTCTACACCACATGGAAACTGGAGGATGAACATGGGCATAAAGCTCTATTCGCTCGGGGCGGCGCAGGAAGTTACCGGATCCAAGCATATTTTTGAAGTTGACGGCAGGCAATTTATGGTTGATTGCGGCGCATTTCAGGGAAAGCGGCAGGAAGCGGACGAAAAAAACCGCAACTTCGACATTGATACGAATGCGCTTGAAGCGGTCATTTTGACGCACGGCCATTACGATCACTGCGGGCTGTTGCCGCTGCTTACTAAAAAAGGTTTTACGGGCAATATTTTTGCAACGCCTGCAACCCGCGACATCGCAAACCTCATCATGATGGACAGCGCGCGTATTCAAGCGCGCGATGCGGAATTTCTTGCAAAGCAGGCGGCCAAAAAAGGCGATCGCTTTACGTGGCAGCCGCTCTTTGATGAAGCTGACTGCGTAAAGACAGCAGACCAAATCGTCAGTCTTTCTTATCAACGGAAGATGAATATCGGAACGAACGTGCAGCTTGAATTCTTTGATGCAGGGCACATTTTAGGCTCCGCATTTGCAAGCATCGCAATCGGAGATGCAAAAACTCCGGAAAACCAAACGCGCATCCTGTACACCGGCGACATCGGCCGGAAACGCAAACCGATTATCCGCGATCCTGCGCTCAATATGCCGCCGCCCGATTACATTTTTATGGAAAGCACCTACGGCAACCGCCGCCACGAATCCGTATCCTCCGCGCTCAGCGAGCTTGAACGGGTGGTCAATGCCGCCTGCGCCAAAAAGGGAAAGATTATCATCCCGTCATTTGCTATTGAACGGGCGCAGGAACTTGTCTACTACCTCCACTTGCTCACCGACAAAAAGAAGATTCCGCCCATTCCGATTTACGTCGATTCGCCGATGGCCACCAATGCGACAAGCGTGTTCCGCGTTCATCCGGAATGCTATGACGCATCCGTGCACGAAGAATTCCTCTTGCAGCATAAAAATCCCTTTGGGTTCGGCTCTCTGTCGTTTACGTCAAGCGTCGAAGAATCTAAAGCGCTCAATCAGAAAAAGGGGCCGATGATTATCATCAGCGCCGACGGGATGTGCGAAGCGGGGCGGGTTTTATACCATCTTGCAAACGAAGTCGGCAACGAAAAAAATACCGTGCTCATCGTCGGCTACATGGCGGAAAATACGCTTGGCCGGAAGCTGCTTGACGGAGAGCGGAAGGTGCATATTTTAGGCGATTCGTATACGGTTCGGGCAAAGGTTGAAAAGATTAACGCATTCAGCGCTCATGCCGACTATACCGAAATGACCGACTGGCTTGATGCCATCGACACAAGCCGCCTGAAAAATATCTTTTTGGTACATGGGGAGCAAACCGTTCAGGAGTTTTTTAAGACGTATCTTGAAGAACACGGATACAAAAACGTTTCGATTGTCAAATACGGAGAAACATATACGGTTTGACTTAAATGCGGAAAATGCCCAACGCCGCCGCACACGGAAAAAAGGCCGAAGCATTTTCCGCATTCTCCGCCCGCCTTTAGCTCAAAGCGCTATCCGTCATAAAATCGCTGAACTGAATGCCCGCTCCGGCGCTTACGTCTTTTGTCAGACGCGCACCGATAACCGTTCCTAAAAAGGCCGGAGAAATACCTTCGGTTAATGTTTTTTCGGTACGCAAAACGGCTGCATCCGAAGGCAAGACGATTTCTCCCTTTTTCATAGAACGCATAAAATGGAGCGAGCGGTTTGTGCGGCCGTAATTGGCGGCTTCGCTTGGCGCAAGCCGTTTTACGCCATCGCCGAGCGCGGCCTGCACCTTGCTTTCTCCGTATGCCGCAGACAATCGGGCAATGATGCGCCGACAGCCTTCTTTCCTCCCCTGCTCGTTTATCTCGGAAAGGCTTTCCCGCAGCGCTTTTGTCATTGCGGCAAACTGCGGCCCTTCAAGCGCAATCGGATCATCAAGCCCGTCCGTCGTCCGGCTCAAGGTAATGTGCTTTTCAATAACCGTTCCGCCCTGCGACACGCAAAGGCTCGGCACCAAAACAGGATCGACGCTGTGATCGCTGACCCCCGTTTCAATTCCGAACACGGCGCGCAATGTAGCGATGAGGCTAAGGTTATATTCCTCCTCCGGCGCAGGATAGCTCGTTATGCAGTGAAGGAGCGTTACGCCGTCCCGCCCCACAATTTCAAGCGCGCGCTCAATGTCGGATAGTTTTGACACGCCGCTTGAAAGAATAACCGGCAGCCGCCTTTCCGCCTGCTGATGGGCGCGGAATGCTGCCAGCGCTTCAAGCAACGGATAATGATTGAGTTCCGGCGAGGCGATTTTTATAAAATCAGGGCGGATTTCCAAAAGTTCTGCAAGACTTTTTAGCCCGAACGGAGAGCAGCCGAACTGCACGCCGCGCACGTGCGCATAGTCGCGCATATCGGCATAAAAATCCTTGGGGCATTCAAGATTTTTGAAGCGGTCATAGAGGCGGATTTTTCCAGTCGGAAGCGTTACAAAGCCCGTCTCCGGATGCAAAATCTCATCGGCGTAGACCCACTGAAATTTGACCGCATCCGCGCCCGCATCCGCCGCCGCATCGATGAGCGCATACGCTTTTTCCCGCGACGATTCATGCGACGTACCGATTTCCGCAATAATCAAACTCATAAATCCTCCTTCAAAACCGATTGCGCGCCCGAATGCGCCTGCACGGAACAATATTAAAGCGCAGCGGCGGCAGTCTTCGCCTTAAAACGATTCCGATACACGCTCACCGTACTTGCAGAAAGCCAGCCTTCATCAAAACCATACCAGCGCTCTCCGTCCGAAGACAGGGCGCGTTCGCGAACCTGCAAAATATCCGCCTTCCGGCAACGCCCCCCCGTTTCAGCCTCCCAGTCCGGCGATTTCCGGTATGCGGCATAGGGAGCCGTTACCACAGCCCATTCGATGTCGGGCGCAAGTGCAAGCGGATGAGATTCGTCAAAGCGAATGGTATTATCCTTTTTGCAAGAAAAGAGCGAAAACAACACGAAAATACCAAAAGAAGCGCGTAGGAGCTTATACATTTTTCGTTTCCAAATATTTTTTTACGGCAGGATAGAGCTGCAAATCAGAATCGACGAAGGTACGATTTAAAATCTCATCAGGCAAAACCCATTCGTATGCCGTGTGTTCCGTCAGCGTAAATGGAATGGTAAGCCCGTCATGCGCAAGGCTCACCGCATACGCTTCGACAGAACACGTTTTTCCGCCATGCACAAACGTACACTCGCCGATTTTTTCGCCGATGGTCGCATCAACGCCGAATTCTTCGCGCATTTCGCGTTCAACGGCATCTTGAGCGCCTTCCCCTTCATCGATCTTGCCGCCGGGGAATTCCCATCGCCCCCCCATCTCGCCTTTCGGCAAGCGTCGCGCAATCAAAATGCGATTATTTTGGTAAATGATACAGGCAACGGAGCAGCTCATACTACAGCGCCGGAGCGGCCGGAAAGAGGAAATGCAAGAGCGCGATTGCGATGCAGCCAATGCCGACAATCTTCTGCTCATCGATAAAGACTTTTTGCACAAGGGGCGGAATCTGTTCGGCAGATATTCCCGAATTGACAAAATAGCCGAGCAAGATGCTGACGGCAGCCGAAAGCCCCGCGGCAGCAGGCAGCAAATCGCCGATGATTACAACGCCGCCCACTGGAGAAAATACTTTTACAAGCGCCGTAAAAAACGACAGGCAGCCGACGACCAAGCGGAAAAGCCCGTCATTGGAAGATGTTACGCCGAATATGCGCGAAAAAAAGTTCTCCTCCTCCGCATCCTGCTCAGAAGACTCATCAGAATCAAAATTATCTTCCATATCGGAAAAATGCAGTTCCGTGTCCCGACTTGAAGAAAACATATAAAAACCTGCAAGAAGATTCAGCAGCACCGAAAGCAAATAAAACTGAAGCATAAGACCTCCTCTCGTCTTTTCCGTCTATCTAAAAGCGGCGGTACGCCCTGCAATCCGAGAGCCGCCGCTTGGCCGCTCGCCTTAGCGTTTTATCACCGCAGCGGACAACTGTTTTTCCTCATCCTGAACGGAAAGCGTCGCATCGATGCGGATTATATCATAGTCGCTCAATTTTGTCCTAATGAACGCCTCGCTCCCTTCGTAAAGCTCAGTTACCTCTTGTTCGGCATTCACCGCTCCGTTGTTATCGACCGCAGAAAATATAACCGTTACCGGAAGCGGGCCTAAAGGCTTTTTATTTTTGAGCGGAGTCAATTTTACACTGGCGTAAACAAAGTCTTCATAGGAAAAGGCTGACAAAGATACGGACATACCGGCAACAGAAGTCGAATTGCGCTCAGAAAATGCCGAATAAAACCACACGAACGCCGCAAAAAGAGCCGTTGCAATCAGGATAAACCGGTTGCCTTTTGTTGCAACCAGTACGCGGAAAAGCCCTTTGACCGGCTGACCGCTCGTCCCGTTATAAAAATCGCGGACATTCTGCGGCGCATGTTTGAGCCGCTCTTCGCGGTTGTAGAAAAAGTGCAGCTGCTCGCTACCTTGTAATCCGCTGCGTCCGTCCGCCTCTTCTTCCGCGCTCATCATTTCTTTGTCTTCGTCAAAAATCACCGTATGCCTCCGAAAAACCGGCAGTCGCGCCGGAACCATACCGCTCATCGTAGCGAAATTACGCGCTTTGATACAGCAGCACCGGCAGATAAAGTTTTTCCGCCACCGCCGCGACGCACCCCTTGCAGTTTTTGTGTCAAGCAAAAACTGCACGCGGACGGACGAGCACGTTCCATCCGGTAGCTAAAGTTTTTCCGCCCGCCCTCCCGCGTTGACATGATACGCCCTTCAATTTATGCTTTTGCACATGAATCGGATTTTTCTTCGGCTGATTTGTGCGGCCGCGTGTCTTGCCGCAGTTTCGTGCGCACGGCAGGGACGGGTTCCTTCAATGGAAGAAAACGGATTGTTTTCGCTTGGCTACGGAAACTTTGAGGAGCAGCTCAATTTGTTTTCCATGAATAAAGTCGGCGGATTCAAAACGGAATTGGCAATGCGCGATGGTTTTTTTTACATCGTAAACGGCGAAGCGGAAAAAATCCTTTCGCTCAATTCCTACGGCGATTTGCTTTCGCTTTTTTATAATGAAGACTTTTACGGCTCCGGCAAAAAATCGCTGCCGTCTCAATCGTCTGTAGGCAAATGGAAAAAAATCGCGTACCCCTTTGCGCTCGGCGGCGCGATTGCAGCCGATGCGCGGAAATACATCTATACCGCCTGCGCAATTCCCAAAGAGCGCAACGAACAAAACGCAAGCGGCGACCTTTTATACAGCCAAGTGGTACTCCGCATTTCAAGCAATGGCTCGACAATTGACTACATCGGTCAACAAGGGCCGGCGGGCACCCCCTTCCCGTATATTTCGAAGCTGTACACGACAGAAAACAACGAGCTTGTTGTCATTTGCAAAATGAATGACGGGCTATGCGCCTATTGGTTTGCAGAAAACGGCTTTCTCCGCTACAAGGTGCCTGTCAGCATCAAGAACGTGCCGCTTATCGCCTCCGATCAAGGAGTTTCAGACATCTTTGTTACGGTCGAAAACATTGTGCCGGACAACTACGCGCTGCGCCTGTACGTTAAAGCCGATTATTATCTGCCTTCCGTCGATGCGGAATCGAACGTCCAATCGGGCATCCACTATACGAAAAGCCTTGTCTATCCGCTCAATGTTGCCGACGGCGCATTCGGAGAACCGCTGACCGTTCCGCCATATGAGGAATCGGTAACGGAAAATTTTAGCCGAATGCAGTACCGGCTGCCGTATAACTTTCTCGGCATCACCAAAAACGGCTGGCTCTGCTTTATCGTAACAACCGAATCGGGGTTCAGCATCGAAATGATTAGCGATGTAACGCGCAACGTGGTCAAACGGCACTTGGACATCAAGCATCAAGATGTGTTGTACTATACGCTTGCGTTTTCAAACGACGGCATTATTTCCGCGCTGCTTGCCGACAAAAATGAAGCCCGCGTCGTGTGGTGGCGAGCGGATTTACTCATCGCCTCACTGATAAAATAGCCGAAGACACAGGCGTAAAGCGGAATTTTTACCGCTTGAATTCCGGGTGCGTTTGAAATTTGACCATTCCCATTTTTTTCAGTATAGTCTGCATTCGTATGGGGGTGCACCGGTTTCGACGGATGTATGAATGCCCGTACTGCAAGTGGGCGTGAAGGTGCCCAAAACTGACAAAAACTATAACTGCCAAACGTGAAGAAGACTTCGAGTCTGAAAACGAACAGTTTGCTCTTGCAGCGTAAGTTGCATTGAGCCGGAAGCCGCGCTGTGCTGTTCCTAACGGGGCGAGCTTCCGATGCCGACAGGGACTTACCGTATGTAGTTTTTGGTATATATGCGGGACATTCCACCAAAATACGGAGCAAACGCTTGTAATGCTGCTACTTGCTCCCGACAAATACCTCGCATTACTAAACTTGTAGACGTACCTGTGTTATGCATCCGGACGGGGGTTCAATTCCCCCCATCTCCATAAACTGAACTTCGGCTCTTTTCTCTTACACTCTGGAAAAGTCAATAATAGTGCAGTCTTCTGAATACCAAAAAAATCTAGTTTAAGCTGCCGGTTTTAATAAACCGGTTTCAAACAGTTCTTGATAAATCACAGGAGGCCTCTTTGGGATTCATTGTAGTAATCCTTCGCCGGTTGTAGTACACATAAACCTCCAGACGATTTTCTTTACTTCTTCCCTTTTCAATTTTGTCGTATCTATGCGGTATAGCATATCCTTCTTGAGCGTTGGAAAAAAAGGATTCCATCATCGCATTATCATAACATTTTCTACCCCCGCTCATGCTCATGCATTGCATGACGGCAAGCCAGCTCAAGTTTATACGCTCACTCGTGTATTGAGATCCGGCATCACTGTGATGTATAGCTATTTGCCTTAAAATGCAACTAAAAATCCTATATTATCTTCACATGGCGTATGCCAGAGATTTAAGATTGCGGGCAATCAAATATACAGAAGAAGGCAACATATTGGCACAGGCTGCAGCGGTATTCAAAGTAAATATCGGTACACTCATTGGTTAGAGAAAACGATACAGAGCAACTGGAGAGGTGAAAATGAAAATCCGTTGTCCGGTCAACAAGAAAATCATCCCCGAAAAACTCATCAAATCTGAGGAAGCGCATCCTGATGCCTACTTAAAAGAAATCGCGGAAGTCTTCGGCTGTCATCCATCT